>NZ_JAIQLH010000560.1 GCF_020037025.1 Streptomyces huiliensis
GTCCCCGATGAGCTGCCGGGCCAGATCGTCACACACCTCACGGACGGCCTCGGTGAACGCGACGGCGTCAGGGCTGATCCCGGAGGCGCCGGAGGAGAGCAGGAGGACGGTGTCGTTGGTGGACATGCAGCCGTCGGAGTCGACGCGGTCGAAGGTGGTGCGGACGGCGCCGCGCAGGGCCTCGTCCAGCCCGGGAGCGTCGACGTCCGCGTCGGTGGTCAGCACGACGAGCATGGTGGCCAGCCCCGGGGCGAGCATCCCCGCGCCCTTG
>NZ_JAIQLH010000561.1 GCF_020037025.1 Streptomyces huiliensis
TGGCGGCCTTCTCGCCACCGTGCGCCGACAGGCTCGCCACGGCCTTCTCCACGCCGGGGAGCAGCTTGTCCATGGGCAGCCGGACACCGATGAGGCCGGTGGAGGCCACCGCAACCTCGCCGGCGCCGCAGCCGAGCGATTCCGCGGCCTTCTCGGCCGTCGCGTGGGTGTCCTGGAAGCCTTCCGGCCCGGTGCAGGCGTTGGCGCCACCGGAGTTGAGGACGACGGCCGTCACCTCCCCGGCCTTCAACACCTGCTGCGACCA
>NZ_JAIQLH010000562.1 GCF_020037025.1 Streptomyces huiliensis
CGGCAGGTCGACGCTCAGCCAGCGCAACCGCCCGTTGTCCACCCGCCAGAACCCGGTCTCCAGGCCCTCGCCGAGCGCGACGACGGTCGCCTCCGGCCGCCACTCGGTGTAGCGCCGCACCGCCCGGTCGAAGGTCAGCGAGCGCAGGCCCTGCACCTGGGAGAAGAGCGGGTGCGGAGGCCCCAGCCGCTCCTCGAAGGGGTATTCGAGCCTCCGTACCAGTTCCCCGGCCATCGGATCGGCCAGCACCGGATCGGCGTGCTCCGCCTCGCAGGCCCGGTTCCACAAGGTCCACAGCAGCGTCTCGGGCAGGCCGGTCAACTCCGCCTTGACCTTGGCCGTGGCCGTGGCCGTGGCCTCGGCCGCGGCCGCGGCACCGCCGCCCCGCCCGTGCTCAGCGCTCGTCGTCACGTCCCGAGCCTACAAGCAGGGGGCGTCGCGGCGCAGTTGCTCCGGCTGGTCGGAGACCGCCGGAGGACGTCTTAGGCGTTCCGGCGCCCGGCACTGGCCCCCGGTCCCTGGCCC
>NZ_JAIQLH010000563.1 GCF_020037025.1 Streptomyces huiliensis
CGGCCGGGCCCGGCTGCGGGGCCGGGGCGCCGTACCCGCCGTGGGTGGGGGGCGCCGGATGCGCCGGGGTCACCGGATTCGCCGGGGGCGCGGGGCGCACGGCGGCGGGCAGCGCGAAATCGTCCTGGGCGGAAGCCGGTTCGGTTGCCGGGGCCGGGGCCGGGGCCGGGGCCGGGGCCGGGGCCGGGGCCGGGGCCGGGGCCGGGGCCGGGGCCGGGGCCGGGGCCGGGGCCGGGGCCGGGGCCGGGGCCGGGGCCGGGGCCGGGGCCGGGGCCGGGGCCGGGGCCGGGGCCGGGGCCGGGGCCGGGGCCGGGGCCGGGGCCGGGGCCGGGGCCGGGGCCGGGGCCGGGGCCGGGGCCGGGGCGGGAGCGGGAGCCGGAGCGTCCGGTGCGCCGTACGCCGGGAGCGCGGGCGGTGCGGCCGGGGCGTACGGGCCGGGCTGAGCGCCGTCCTGCGCAGCGGGCGCCGGTGCCGCCGCGAACGGGGCACCCATGCTCCCGGCGTACGGCCCGG
>NZ_JAIQLH010000564.1 GCF_020037025.1 Streptomyces huiliensis
CGCGGCGGCCGAGGCCGAACGCCGGACCCGCGCCCGGCTCCCCGAGGAGCACCGCGAGGCCGGCGCCGACCGCCTCGCCGCCCTCGACCGCGCCCACCGCGAGGAACTCGGCTCCCTCACCGCCGCCCGTCGCGCCGAGGCCCGCGCCGCCGAGGTCACCGCCGAGCTCGCCGCCCTCGAACGGCAGGCCCGCGCCGACGAGGACGCCCTCACCGACGACGCCGACTGGCTGACCGGCTGGCCCGCCCTGCGCGAGCGGCACCAGCGCCGCCTCGACGC
>NZ_JAIQLH010000565.1 GCF_020037025.1 Streptomyces huiliensis
GTCGCGCCGAGGCCCGCGCCGCCGAGGTCACCGCCGAGCTCGCCGCCCTCGAACGGCAGGCCCGCGCCGACGAGGACGCCCTCACCGACGACGCCGACTGGCTGACCGGCTGGCCCGCCCTGCGCGAGCGGCACCAGCGCCGCCTCGACGCCGCCCATGAGGCCACCGCCCGCGCCGAACAGCTCGGCGCCCGCGTCACCCCCGCCGAGGAGCGCCTCGCCGCCGC
>NZ_JAIQLH010000566.1 GCF_020037025.1 Streptomyces huiliensis
CCCTCGACGCGGGGGGCGCCCGTTTCGTCCGGCTGCCGCGCGGGCCGCCGTCGGAGGGCGGCCGGCGCGGCGCGCAGGCGGATCCGCTCGGCGGGTCCTTCCAGGACGGGCACCACGACCTCGGCGGTCCGCGCGCCGGGCGCCGCGTCGGCCGGCGCGCCGGGGCGGGGACGTACGCCGTGGTCCAGCGCGGTGACGGCGGTTGCGACGGCGAGCAGCCCCGCGGCGGCGTGCGGGTGACCGAAGAGGACGCTGTTGTCCACCACGGGGTCGTCGTCGGCGGTCGCGTCGTCGGCGAGGTGCGAGGCGACGACGAGGTCCGGGGGCGCGGCGTCGACCTCAGCGCCTTCGCCGGTCCTGTTGCCCCCGTCGGCCCCGTCGGCCCCGTCGCCCCCGTCGTCCAGCAGGGCGAGGACGCGGTCGCCGTCCCGCTCGGCGTCGGCGAGCCGCTTGAGGACGAGGACGACGGCCGCGTCCCCCGCGGCGCGGGACCGGCCG
>NZ_JAIQLH010000567.1 GCF_020037025.1 Streptomyces huiliensis
TGGTCGCAGCAGGTGTTGAAGTCCGGGGAGGTGACGGCCGTCGTCCTCAACTCCGGCGGTGCCAACGCCTGTACCGGTCCCGAAGGCTTCCAGGACACCCGGGCCACCGCCGAGCGTGTGGCTCAGGTGCTGGACCGTGCGGCCGGCGAGGTGGCGGTGGCCTCCACGGGGCTGATCGGCGTCCGGCTGCCCATGGAGAAGCTGCTTCCCGGCGTCGAGAAGGCCGCCGCCGCACTCTCCCCTGAGGGAGGGGAGGACGCGGCCGTCGCGATCAAGACGACGGACACCGTGCACAAGCCGGCCGTCGCGGAGCGCGATGGGTGGGTGGTCGGGGGCATGGCCTAGGGTGCGGGGATGCTGGCCCCTGGGCTGGCGACGATGCTCGTCGTCCTGACCACCGACGCGGACGTCGACGCTCCCGGCCTGGACGAGGCCCTGCGCGCCGCCGTCCGTTCCACCTTCGACCGGGTCGACTCCGACGGCTGCATG
>NZ_JAIQLH010000568.1 GCF_020037025.1 Streptomyces huiliensis
AGCTTGTTCTTTATCTACCAAGATCTTCCTGGCTTGCCGATGGCCTTGAGGGTCTCGGGGCGTTTGACGGTTTTGCCGACGTCGTAGCGGGGTGCCCGGTGCTTGTTCTTGGCGCCGGGAGGTCGTCCGGGGCCGGCTCCTCGGGGTTGGGGAACACGGGCCGGGCAGGCGAGGTGAGCGCGGATGTTCCTGAACCCCCGGCGGACCCGTGCCGGGGTGAGCCGGTCAGCGGTGGCGGGTTTCTCCCACGGTCTACGGAGGTCCGTGGCGAGTGGCCGGGCCAGTCGAAGCTGGGTGTGGGCGACGATCAGGATCCAGGTCCAGCGGTCCGCTGCCTCGGGAGTGCGGAGTTTCGGGGTGGTCCAGCCCAGGGTCTGCTTCGCGAAGCGGAAGGTGTGCTCGAGGTCGAAGCGGCGGAGGAATGCCTGCCAGAAGCGGTCCACGTCATTCGGAGTGGCGCCGGTCTTGGAGGACCACAACCACAC
>NZ_JAIQLH010000569.1 GCF_020037025.1 Streptomyces huiliensis
CGCCGGGTACGGCCGGTCGGTGGGCAGCTCCAGCCGGCTGGGGAGGTCTGCCAACTCCCGCTCCCAGTAGCGCGCCTGGCGCTGGAGCAGGCTGTCGGGATCCGCCTCGTCGCCCAGCAGCCGGTGCTGCCACAGCGTGTAGTCGGCGTACTGGACGGGCAGCGGCGCCCACCCGGGGACGTCGCCCGAGGTCCGCGCGCCGTACGCGGTCCAGAGGTCGCGCAGCAGCGGTGCCAGCGACCAGCCGTCGCTCGCGATGTGGTGCATGACGAGCACCAGCCGGTGTTCCCCGGCCGCCACCGCGAACAGCGTCGCGCGGAACGGGATGCCCGTGACCAGGTCGAACTCGTGCCGGCCGCACGCGCCGACGGCCGCCGCCAGGCGGTCCTCCGGCCACCCGGTCGCGTCGACGACGTCCCAGCCGAAGTCCGCCCCGGCCGCGTCGAGGACGCGCTGCTCGGGAACACCGTCCACGGCCGGGAACA
>NZ_JAIQLH010000057.1 GCF_020037025.1 Streptomyces huiliensis
GGCCAGGGCGGCGGCGAGGGCCGCGAGCCGGGCGCCGGCGTCGTGCGCGGCACCGCCGGTGGCGGTGAGGGCGGCGAGCCGGCGGTCGTAGAAGTCCGTCCCGGCGCCGCCGGCGGCGAACTCCGGGTCCCGGAGCGTGCGGACGAGGAGGCCGCGGTTGGTGACCGGGCCGTGGATCCGGGCACGTTCGAGGGAGCGGGCGAGCAGCCGGAGGGCCGCGGGCCGGTCGGCGGCATGGGCGACGACCTTGGCGAGCAGGGCGTCGTAGTACGGACTGACGACGTCACCGGCCCCGACGCCGAGGTCGACGCGCAGCAGACCACTGCCGCCCCGGAACGCCACACCCGCATCCGCGCGCAGCCCGTTGCCTGCCCCAGGCCCCACACGGCCGTCCGCGCGCGGACCACCGCCACCCACGGAACCGACGCCGACGCCCCCGTCCTGACCACTGCCCCGCCCGGAGCCCGCACTCGCCTGCGCGCGCATCCCGCTGCCGCCCCCGAAACCGACGCCGCCACCCACCCCGACACCAGCACCCTCGTCCGGACCGCTGACCCGCCCGGGGCCCGCACCCGCCTCCGAGCGGAGCCCGCTGCTGCCCCCGGAACCCGCACCGGAATCCGCACCGGCATCCGCGCGCGGGCCTCCGCCGGGCGCGCCGCTCGCATCCGCCGCCCATGCCCCGCCCCCAGCCCCGACGCTGCCTGCCTCCACACGGCGCCCCGCAGCGCGGCCACCCCCCAGACCGACGCACAGTCCACCCCCGCCCCCGAGCCCGTCGCTCGACCCACCCCCGACGGCCTCCCCCGCCACCCCCTCGAAAGCCACCCCATGCACCCTCCCAACCCACGGCCGCCACTCCCGCGCCGGGTCCTCGGCGTACAGCCGGGCCTCGACGGCGTGGCCGCGCGGTGCCGGAGGGGGGCCCTCCAGCCGGCCGCCCTCCGCGATCCGCACCTGTAGGGCGACCAGGTCGACGCCGTACACGCACTCCGTGACCGGATGCTCCACCTGGAGCCGGGTGTTCATCTCCAGGAACCACGGCCGCCCGTCACCCCCGACCAGGAACTCCACCGTCCCCGCCCCCTCGTACCCGACGGCTCGGGCGAGCCCGGACGCGTACGCGCACAGCGCGTCCTCCAGGCCGGCGGGCAGACCGGGCGCCGGAGCCTCCTCGATGATCTTCTGGTGGCGGCGCTGGAGGGAGCAGTCGCGCGTCCCCAGGGTCCACACCGTGCCGTGCGCGTCGGCCAGGACCTGCACTTCCACGTGCCGTCCGCCCACCACGTACGGCTCCACGAACACGGTCCCGTCGCCGAACGCGGCCGAAGCCTCCGCCCGTGCCGCCTCCAACGCCACGGCCAGTTCGGCCCGTTCCCGGACCACCCGCATGCCGCGCCCGCCCCCGCCCGCCGCCGCCTTGACGAGGACGGGCAGGTCGGCGGGGCGGACGACGGACGGGTCGAGGGGCGCGAGGACGGGGACGCCGGCGTCGGCCGCGATCTCCTTGGCGCGGGTCTTCGACGCCATGGCCTCCATCGCCTCGGGAGGCGGCCCGATCCACACCAGCCCCGCCGCCCGCACCTCCCGCGCGAACGCGGCGCTCTCCGACAGGAACCCGTACCCCGGATGCACCGCGTCCGCCCCCGCCGCGACGGCGGCCCGGACGAGCAGGTCGCCCCGCAGGTACGTGTCGGCGGACGCGCTGCCCGGCAGGCGGACGGCCGTGTCGGCCGCGCGGACGTGCGCCGCCCCGGCGTCCGCGTCCGAGTGGACGGCCACCGTCGCGACGCCGAGCGCGCGGCAGGTGCGGACGACGCGGCAGGCGATCTCGCCCCGGTTGGCGACGAGCACGGTCTCGATCACGGTCACCCTTTCCCAGAACGGGTCACATGCGGAAGACCCCGAAGCCGCCCCGGACCCCCTCCACCGGCGCGCCGTACACCGCCTCCAGGCACAGGCCGAGGACGGTCCGGGTGTCGCGGGGGTCGATGACCCCGTCGTCGTACAGCCGCCCGGAGAGGAACATCGGCAGCGATTCCGCCTCCACCTGCCGTTCCACCGCCTCCCGCAGCCCGGCGTCGGCCTCCTCGTCGTACGGCAGCCCCTTCACGGCCGCCGACGCGCGGGCGACGATCGAGAGGACGCCGGCGAGCTGCTTGGGGCCCATGACGGCGGCGCGGGCGCTGGGCCAGGTGAAGAGGAACCGGGGGTCGTACGCGCGCCCGCACATCCCGTAGTGCCCGGCGCCGTAGGACGCGCCGAGGAGGACGGACAGGTGCGGCACCCGGGAGTTCGCCACCGCGTTGATCATCATCGCGCCGTGCTTGATGATGCCGCCGCGTTCGTAGGCGCGGCCGACCATGTAGCCGGTGGTGTTGTGCAGGAAGAGGAGCGGGATGTCCCGTTGGTTGGCGAGCTGGATGAACTGCGCGGCCTTCTGTGACTCGGCGCTGAACAGGACGCCCTGCGCGTTGGCCAGGATCCCGACCGGCCGGCCGTACAGCCGGGCCCAGCCGACGGTCAGCCCGGCGCCGTACAGCGGCTTGAACTCGTCGAAGTCCGAGCCGTCGACGACGCGCGCGATCACCTCACGCGGGTCGAAGGGCACGCGGAGGTCCCCGGGGACGATGCCGAGCAGCTCCTCCGCGTCGTGAAGGGGCGGCTCGGACGGCCAGGGGGCGGCGGGCGCGGGCGGGTGGTGCAGGCGCGCGACGATGCGGCGCGCCTGCCGGAGGGCGTCGTGCTCGTCGACGGCGTAGTGGTCGGCGAGGCCGGACTCGCGCGCGTGCAGGTCCGCGCCGCCCAGCGACTCGTCGTCGGCCTCCTCCCCGGTCGCCATCCGCACCAGCGGCGGGCCGCCGAGGAACACCTTGGCGCGTTCCTTGACCATGACGACGTGGTCGGACATGCCTGGGACGTACGCGCCGCCGGCCGTGGAGTTGCCGAAGACGACGGCGACGGTCGGGATGCCGGCGGCGGAGAGGCGGGTGAGGTCGCGGAACAGGGCGCCGCCCGGAACGAAGATCTCCTTCTGCCCGGTGAGGTCCGCGCCGCCCGACTCCACCAGGCTGATCACCGGCAGCCGGTCGGCGCGGGCGATCTCGTGCGCGCGGAGCGCCTTCCGCAGCGTCCACGGGTTGCTCGCCCCGCCGCGTACGGTCGGGTCGTTGGCGCTGATCAGGCAGGTGACGCCGGAGACCGTGCCGATGCCGGTGACGAGCGAGGCGCCCACCGCGTACTCGGTGCCCCAGGCGGCCAGCGGGGAGAGCTCCAGGAACGGCGTGTCCGGATCGAGCAGCAACTCGACGCGCTCGCGCGGCAGGAGCTTCCCCCGGGCGCGGTGCCGGGCCGCGTACTTCTCGCCGCCGCCCGCCACCGCCTGCGCGTGCGCGGCCTCGACCTCGGCGAGCCGGTCGAGCATGGCGGCGCGGTTGGCCGCGTAGCCGGGCCCGGCGGTGTCGAGCCGGGAGGTCAGGACGGTCACAGCAGCACCTCCGGTATCTCCACGTACCGGGCGCGCAGCCACTCGCCCACGCCCTTGCCCTGCGGGTCGAAGCGCACGTTCTCCGCGACGCCGCGTCCGAGGAGGCCGTCGATGACGAAGTTGAGGGCGCGAAGGTTGGGGAGGACATGCCGGGTGATACGCATCTCGGCGGCCTCAGGCAGGAGTTGCCGGACCCGGTTGACGGTGAGCGCGTGGGCCAGCCACCGCCACCCCGCCTCGTCCCGCGCCCAGACGCCGACGTTGACACTCCCGCCCTTGTCGCCGCTGCGGGCACCCGCGACGCGCCCGAGGGGCGCGAGGCGCACGGGCCCGGCGGGCAGCGGCTCGGGGAGCGCGAGGTCGGGCGGCGGGGGCACGCCGTCGGTCCGTACGGGCGGCGGGAGGACGGGGACGCGCGTCCCGTCGGGCAGGACGGCGACGTGCCGTACGGTCTCGGGGTCCACCGGCACCGCCTCGAACGTCCCGTAGGGGGAACCCGGCCCCGGCGGCGCGGTGAGGTGCAACCCCGGGACGCTCGCCAGGGCCAGCTCGACGGCCGCGGCGCCGACCGCCCGGCCGACGGTCTCGGGGTCCGGGTCGTGCACCACCAGGCGCAGAAGCGCGCTCGCCTCCTCCTGGACGCCCGCGTCGGGGTGGTCCGTACGAGCCAGGGTCCAGCGGACGGAGGCAGGCCGGCGGCGGGCGAGCGCGTCCTCCATCTGCGCGCGGACCAGGCGCGCCTTGGCCTCGATGTCCAGGCCGGTGAGGACGAACACGACCTCGTTGCGCAGCCCGCCCAGGCGAGTCAGCCCCGCCTTGAGCGCGGCCGGCGGCGGCTCGCCCCGGACGCCGCCGATCCGTACCCGGTCCGGGCCGTCCTGCGTCAGCCGGACGGTGTCGAGCCGGGCCGTTACGTCCGGGCCGGGGTAGCGGGCGCCGTGCGTCTCGTACAGCAGCTGCGCGGTGACGGTCCCGACGGTGACGGCGCCGCCGGTGCCCGGGTGCTTGGTGATCACCGAGCCGCCGTCCGCGTCCAGTTCGGCGATCGGGAAGCCGGGCCGTCGGACGTCGTGCTCGCCGAAGAAGGCGTAGTTCCCGCCGGTCGCCTGCGCCCCGCACTCCAGCACGTGCCCGGCGACGACCGCCCCCGCGAGGGCGTCGTACTTCCGCGGCTCCCACCCGTAGTGCGCCGCCCCCACCCCGCTTACCAGCGCCGCATCCGTCACCCTGCCGGTCACGACGACGTCCGCCCCGCCCCGCAGGCAGGCGGCGATCCCGCCGCCGCCGAGGTAGGCGTTGGCGGTGAGCACGCCGGGCCCCCAGTCACGGGCGGGGAGCAGGTCGTCGCCGGTGACGTAGGCGACACGGGTGTCGATACGCAGCCGCTCCGCCAACTCTCTGATGTCGTCCGCTAGTCCGGCCGGATTGAGCCCGCCCGCGTTGGCGACGATCCGCACCCGGCGGTCGGCGGCCGTCCCGAGGCACGCCTCCAACTGGCGCAGAAACGTCCGGGCGTACCCGCGCTCCGGGTCCTTCAGCCGATCCCGGCCGAGGACGAGCATGGTCAGTTCGGCGAGGTAGTCCCCGGTGAGCACGTCCAGGGGGCCGCCGGTGAGCATCTCCTCCATCGCGTCGAAACGGTCACCGTAGAAGCCGGAGGCGTTCCCGATCCTCAGCACGTTCGGGAGCGTGACAGCGGCTCGCGAAACAAGCAAGCGTGCTTGCTCGCTTTCCGGCCGGTCCGGGACCGGAGTTCGCGGCCCTCCCCGTGGACCTGTGTGCCGGTGAGCGGGCACCGGCCCAACGTGTGCGGACTCCGCGCCTGGCGTGAGAACGTCCGGTTCAGCACCTCCGACTGGGTCGGCGGGCCGGCATCAGCCGTGTCCCACGCCATCCGGAGCACTCACAGCGCTTTGTTCCTTGGCGCAGAAACTCAACCGAGCGGACGCCCGACGCCGCTGTAAGCAGTGAGGAGACCTAGCCTGAGCGGGGGTGGACTGCCGGGTCTCATCGGTTGAAGTCCCATACATCTCGCAAAGGAGGAGAGGATGCCGGGAACGGATTGGCAGAGGTCATCATTCTGCGGTGGCGGCGGCAACAACTGCGTGGAGGCACGCCTCGTGAACGATGCGGTGCATCTGAGAGAGTCGAGTGAGCCCGACACGGTGGTAGCCATGACTCGCGAGCAACTCGCCGCCTTCGTCGCGGGGGTCAAAGCAGGCGAGTTCGATCACTTGCTCTAGCGCGCGACCGGTCGGCGGCGCGCTCCAGGTGAGTGACGTGACCAGGCGGCCTTAACGACTGCCCTATACAGCCTGTTGGTGGCCGGCAGCGAGCTTGGCCGATACCGCCGACGGCGGAGCGGCGCCCGAGCGGGTGCTGCGGTGTGGGCCCTCTGGTCATACAGGGGTTGAACGGGGCTGCGCTCACGAGCTCACCTCTCTCGGATCGGTCCTGCGCACACCCGACGCCATCCGTGGCTCGACCACCTCGCGGGATGCCCCAAGGGGCAAGCGGGCGGCTGCACTTCGGCTCTTCCAGGCGCTGTGAGCGGTGCCGGGAGGACAGTAGCCGACCCGTATCACTAGTTGTACTCAAGTAGCTCAATCGGGTGACGAGGTGGACCCCCATAGGGACACCGGACAAACTGTGGCGCGACAGGGAGGGGAGGCGGATGCCACCAAGGAAGGCCCCAACGGCGCGGCAGCGCCGGCTGGGTTCGGAGCTGCGGAAGCTGCGCGAGCACGCGGGGCTGTCGCTGGTCGAGGCCGCGACGTTGCTCAGCACGGACCGGACCAGCATCAGCAACACCGAGAGCGGACGATTCGGCGTCAGCGCACAGCGCGTTCGCACGTGGGCGAGCCATTACGGATGTCCGGACGCCGCGTACGTCGACGCCCTCGCCGCCATGGCCGAGGAACGCGGGAAGGGATGGTGGGAGGATTACCGGAACGACCTGTCTGCAGGCGTCCTGGACCTCGCCGAGCTGGAACACCACGCCGTCTCGCTCCGCGCGGTGCAGATCATGCACATGCCCGGGCTGCTCCAGACCGAGGACTACGCTCGCGCGGTTTTCGAAGAAGCGGTACCTCCCGTCAGCCCGATGCTTCTCCGCCGCCGTCTCTCGCATCGATTGCGACGGCGCGACGTCCTCGACACACACAATCCGCCGGTCTGCACATTCCTGATCCACGAAGCCGCACTCCGTCTGCGGTTCGGCGATCGAAAGGTCGCACTGGCCCAACTGCGCTACCTGGCCGATCAGTCGGAACGTGACAACGTGACCGTCAGGATCATTCCGTTCAGCGCAGGTGGTTTCACGAACGCGGGAAGTTCGACACTCTACGTGGGAGGGCCCGTGCCGCAGCTCGACACGGTGCAGACGGACAGCCCGAACGGGAGCGCGTTCCTGGACGCGGAAACGCGTCTCGCGAATTACAGGGCCGCCCTGGATCGGATCGAAGACAGGTCACTCGACCCTGGGCGGTCGCGCGACTTCATCCTCGAAACGGCACGACAACTGTGAAGGCGTGAGACGTGGAAAACACCATCGCATGGCGGAAGTCCTCGCAGTCGACGGACGCCGAGGGCAATTGCCTGGAAGTGGCCAGACTCGGGGAGGACATCCTCATACGGGAAAGCGATGACCCTGAGGTCGTCATCAGGACAAGCCCTGCCAAACTCCGGGCCTTCCTCGCAGGGGTGGCCCAGGGCGAGTTCGACGACCTCGCCTGAACGTCAACAATCGAAGCCCTCTCACTCTCGCGAGCGAGAGGGCTTCGCCGTACCCAGAGGTGGCATATGCCAGTCTCACTCGTTAGACGTCCAATGGTTGGTACAGGTTCGTATCTAGCGCTATGTTCGCTGCGCGCCGCCGCTTCCAGCGAGCAGGCGGCTCATCGCTACGCGCCTGCCAGAGCAATCCGGCGCACCCGCCCGGCCGTTGGCGCCCGTTGGGCGCACCCGCATCCGCGCTGCCGTCGCGTGCCACGCCGCACCTACGGCCCCCATCCGCCCTCTACCCTCAGGAAGAGAGCCATGCCGTCGACCCCCCACATCACCGGCCTCGCGCACATCACCGACGCCGACGGGCGTCTCCTCATGCTGAAGGGCAGCGACAACAGCTGGCGCCTGCCGGGCGGGCCGGCCCTCCGGGAGGAGTCGGCCCGGAACGCCATGGCGTACTACGTCCGCCGCGACCTGCACATCCGCGTCGAACCGCGGTTCGTCCTCGGCATGGAGCCGATTCACGAAAGCCGCTCCACCGCCTACCTGTTCGCGTGTGAACCACTGCACCCGGACGACATCGCACGCATCAAGCTGCCGCCCGTCCGCACGGACATCACGGCGTTCGCGTTCGTGGACTACCCGGGCATCACCGAGGGCGTCAGCGCACACGAACACCGCCTGATCACCGAGGCGGCCCGAGCGCTGCGGGGACCCGGCCCGGAAGGTGTTCCGGCTACCGGACCGCGCTCCTGAGGAACGTGCGGAGTTCGACGGCGAGGTCGCCCGCCGCAGTCCCCACTGTGAGGGCGATATGTGAGCACGTCGAAGCAGCACCGGCCCATCGCGGTTCGCCCCGCCATGACAAGCGCGACCATCTCTTCTGAGGCACGCAAGCCGGCCGCAGCCGCCATCGCCATGCGGCAGGCGCCGCGACTTCGCCGAAGAGTCGTCGGCCGCTGCCTACGGCTTGCCCCGGATAAACAGGTGAGCTGGGGCTTTGCCTGAGGGTACGGTCGTCGGGTGGAGTCGGAAGAGTGGGATGGGTGCCCGCTGCACGGGGCCCGTGTGCGCCCTGATTACCTCGTGGGGCGGCGTCTCGAGGAGGTAGTCGCTTCGTGGCACGTGTACGGCTCGGAGGCCCCGCCCGACCCGTTGGACGTGTGGCTGATCGACAGCGAAGGGGCCTCCACCCACGTGACGGCCGGGTCGGACTGGTGCCTGGTGGTGGACAGTTCGGCGCCCCGCGCGGGCTACGACATGGCGGAGTGGGGTCGTGTCGAGGTGGCTCCGATCCGCAGTGAGACCCCGTTCGCCGACCACCTCGGCGAGACGGTGTCAGCCGTCGGCGAGGAGAGGGACCCGGACACCGGACGGATCGCGCTGGAGATCACCTTCGCCTCTGGCCGCGTCCGATGCGATGCCCGGTCCGGGGATCTCCGCCTGTCCGGCACGTGATCTGCGCGACCGTGTCGACGGAAGTCGTGTGAGGATCGCGCACACCCACTTGCCGCCGCAAGGTCGGAGCCCACGTCGAGCATGGCTTCGCCAGTATGAAGAGCTTGGCTCCGAGCTCGTCCAGGACCAGGCGCTTCGGTTCCGCCCACACTCGTCCCTCGGGCCACTCGGCCAATCGTCGGAAGGCGGTGGTGGCCGAAAGGCGGCGCGAGACCGCCGCCGGGCGCACCCATCACACGCCTTCACCACCCGCCCTCCTCGCAACTTGTCCGGAAGACGCCGACGTCCGTTGTGGCATCTGCAGCCGATCGGCCGCAGCTGTGGAAGGGGGACCCCATGAAGGCAACGATGATGAGGCGTCAGGTGCTGTTCAGTGCGCTGGCCCTGGCTACCGGCGCTGGGGTGGCACTGGCCGCGATGCCGGGCACAGCACAGAGCGCGCCACCCGGAGCAGCGGCCGTCTTCAGCGGCTACAAGGACTCCTACAAGCTCAACACCGGGGCCAACGGCCTGGCAGAGGTCGGCAGGCTCTCCCTGCCGGAGGGCTCCTACACGATCTCCGCGAAACTGAACCTGGACGTGCCCGACGGCGGTCACCACCAGACGATCCGTTGCTTCCTCCGGGCCGGCAACGACTTCGACCGGCTCTACGCCAACCACGACGGGACCCTCGCGCACGTCCCGATGTCGCTGAACGTGGTCCACACCTTCACCGCGTCCGGCAACGCGGTGCTGACGTGCGGCCACTCCTACACGGCAGGCGGCACGGACATATCGTTCGTCAAGATCACCGCCGTCAAGGCGTCCTCCCTGTCGAACCACCGCATGCCATAACCGACTGGCACACCGGCACCGGCGACCGAGGCGGCCGGGGGGTCTCACCCCTCCGGCCGCTCTTCCGTATCCGGTGGCGGGTATACGCACCGCCCGCGAACCCCGCGGCTGCCACGCTCGGTACACCGGCGTCTGTCCGCGGGGTCCGGCTGGGGCGATCCGCCGGACGAAACGACGTCTTTCAGCCCTGCGTGCCGTTCTGGTCCACCGGGTACAGACCCAGCTTCCCCTCCGGGTCCGCCGGGTTCGCGCCCTTCACGTCACCCACGAAGAGGTTGATCTTCGCCTTGAAGCGGTCGAGCCCCGCACGGTCGCCCATGAACCGGCCGAGGCCGAGGGGGTTCATGTTGTCGTAGTCGAAGATCCCCTTGCGGCCGGCCGGCGCGGGGACGTCCGTGCGGGCGCTCCAGCCGTACGACTTCTCCTGGTAGCCCTTCGACAGGATCCAGCTCAGGTACAGCTTGGCCGCCGCCTTGTGCGGCGCGTCCTTGAGGATCGCGCCGGTCTGCGGCCAGGCGACCCACGGCGACTTCTCGGGGATGCTCGTCTTCGACAGGCCGCTGGAACTGCCGGAGCTGCCGAAGTTGGCGACGTAACCGTCCTTGCCGACGGCCGCGGACGCGTCCGCCGTGCCGCGCACGAACTTCGGGTTCTGCGCCATGAGCTTCTTCAGGTAACCGGTGCCGTACTTGTCGGTCAGCTGCTTGAAGTAGTAGAGAACGGCGTCGTCGTCGTTCGGGTACGTGAAGACGAGCTTGTTCTTGAACTCGGGCTTCAGGAAGTCCCCGGCCTCGACGGGCGCCTTGTCGCCGAGCGTCGTGGCGGTGACGTTGGCGAAGCCGATGAAGAACAGGCCGGTGTAGTACCCGTCCTTGTCCTTGACCTTGTCGTAGACCTTGTTCCAGCCGACGGGCTTGTACTTCTCCAGCGCGCCTTCCTTCTTCCAGCGCGGGAAGTCGTCGAGGGTCTGGAGGTGGACGACGTCGGCGACGACCTTGTGCTCGGCTATCTGCTGGTCGAGGCGCGCGTCGTGGTTCTTGCTGAAGTCGACGACCGTGTCGACCTTCATCTTCGGGAACTGCTTGAGGAAGGCGTTCTTGAGGTAGTCGGCCTGGCCCGGCTTGTCGCCGCCGGCGTAGACCACCAGCCGGCCGCCCTCGGCCAGCGCCTCCTTGTAGAGCTTCTGCAACTGCGCGTCCTCGCTCGCCGCGGCGGCCTTCGAGGCGCGCGGGGAAGCGGCGGGAGAGGCGGACGGGGCAGCGGCGGCGACGGTGGCACCGCTCGCGGCGAGAACGCCGAGGGTGGCGGCCGCGGCCCAGACCTTCCGGGTGGACTTCACGAGGACTCCTTCGTGGGGGGCGCATGGGGAACGCATGTGGGGATGCGATGCGGCGAGTCACGTTTGAACTTTCAAGGACTTGCCGAGCCCACCCTAGGCCCTGAGTACTTAAACTTTCAATAAACTCGGGCCCTGAGTGCCCGGGCCCCAGACCTCGAGCCGGACGCGCTTACGAAGCCCAGCCGCCGTACGGCACGGTGATCAGTTCCATGGCGTGGCCCGCCGGGTCCATGAAGTAGACGCCCCGGCCGCCGTCGTTGTGGTTGATCGTGCCGGGCCGCTGCTTGCGCGGATCGGCGTAGTGCTCGATGCCGCGCCGCCTGATCCGTGCGTACGCCGCGTCGAACTCCAGACGCGCGTCTCATCCGGCCGCGGCCGCGTCACAGGCGGCGGGGCCGCCTCGTCTCAAGGGCGTACCCAGTGACGAGCACTGATGACCACTGCCAACCACTGCCGACCACTGACGACCACGAAGGAGCCCACCATGGACGCGCGACTGAACTACTTCGCCGACCCGGCCGCCGGCAAGATCATGAAGCACCTCATGTCGGCGGGCAAGGCGCTCAAGGAAATGCCGCTGCCGGCCGTGACGCAGGAGCTGGTGGCCCTGCGCGTGAGCCAGATCAACGGCTGTGCCGTCTGCATCGACATGCACACCAAGGAGGCCGCAGCCGCCGGTGAGAGCCCGGTGCGGCTGAACCTGGTCGCGGCGTGGCGGGAGGCCACGGTCTTCACCGAGGCCGAGCGGGCGGCGCTGGAGTTCGCGGAGGCGGGGACCCGGGTCGCGGACGGGGCCGGGGGCATCGGCGACGCGGTGTGGGCGGACGCCGCCGAGCACTACGACGAGGAGCAGCTCACCGCCCTGGCGGTCCTGGTCTCCATCATGAACTCGGTGAACCGGCTGAACATCATCGCCCGGCAGCCGGCCGGCGACTACGTGGCCGGGCAGTTCCACTGAGCGGGAGCGTCCACTGAGCGGGAGCGCCCCCGGCGGCCGGCGCGCGGCTCGGGTCACCGGGCCGGAAGCTTGTGGACGACCGTGTCGTCCGGGTCCACCCGCCGCCCGTCGGCCGACAGGACTTCCAGCGGACGGAGGGGCCGCTCGCGGCGGCGGTCGACCAGTTCGGAGTGGGGTTCGCCGGGCGTGAAGGCGTGCTGCTCACCCCACTGGCGCAGGGCCACGATGACGGGGAAGAGCGCCTTCCCCTTCGGGGTCAGGACGTACTCGCGGTAGGCGCTGCCGTCCGAGGCGGGGACGGACTCCAGGACGCCGCCGGCGACCAGGGTGCGCAGCCGCGCGGTGAGGATGTTCTTGGCGACGCCGAGGCTCCGCTGGAACTCGCCAAAGCGCCGGCTTCCGTCGAAGGCGTCGCGCACGATCAGCAGGGACCACCAGTCGCCGATCGCGTCCACCGACCGGGCGACGGGGCATTCGCTGTCGTCGAAGCGGGTCCTGGTCACCATGGCGTCCCTCACTCTCATTTTGGTTGCAACATGCTACCAACGCGGACTACCGTCCCGATCGGTAGCAAGTTGCAACCGAATGGGTGGGAGGGGTTTCATGCCCTGCAGCAGTGACGCCACGGCACGACCGAACGAGGCCCGGGGCGAAGGGGATCGCGAAGGGGGGCGCGAAGGGGATCCGCCCTTCGTCCTGTCGCGCCGCCTCGTCGTCCTCTTCGCCGTGGCCTGCGGCGCCGCCGTGGCCAACGTCTACTTCTCGCAGCCCCTCCTGGTGACCATGGGCCACGACCTCGCCATGAGCCCGGCGCTCGTCGGCAGCGTCGTCACCCTCACCCAGGCCGGCTACGGGCTGGGACTCTTCTTCCTCGTGCCGCTGGGCGACATCGCCGACCGCCGACGGCTCGTCGTCGTCCAACTGCTGCTCCTGGTCGGGGCGCTGGCCGTGGTGGCCGCCGCCCGTTCGGCGGCGGTGCTGCTCGCGGGCATGGCCGCGACGGGGCTCCTCGCGGTCGTCACGCAGACGCTGGTGGCGTTCGCGGCGTCGCTGGCGCCTCCCGCCGGGCGCGGGCGGGTCGTCGGCCTGGTGACCAGCGGCGTCGTCACCGGCATCCTGCTCGCCCGCACCGTGTCCGGCCTCCTCGCCGACCTCGCGGGCTGGCGCTCCGTCTACGTCGCCTCGGCGTCGCTCACCGCGCTGCTCGCGCTCATCCTGTACCGCGTCCTGCCCCGCCGTACCCCCGCCCGGCCGGCGCCCCTGCCCTACGGGCAGCTCCTGCGCTCGACCCTCACCCTCTTCGCGCGGGAACGGCTCCTGCGGCTCCGCGCCGCGTTCTGCCTGCTGGTCTTCGCTTCCTTCAGCACCCTGTGGAGCAGCGTCGCGCTGCCGCTCAGCGAGGCGCCTTACGGGTTCTCCCACAGCGCGATCGGGGCGCTGGGCCTGTTCGGCGTCGCCGGCGCCCTCGCCGCGACCGTCGCGGGCCGGCTGAACGACCGCGGCCTCTCGCAGCGCACCACCGGCATCGCGCTGGCCCTGCTCACCGTCTCCTGGCTGCCCCTGGCCTTCACCCGCGACTCGCTCTGGGCCCTGGTCGTCGGGGTGGTCCTGCTCGACCTGGCCGTGCAGGCGGTACACGTCACCAACCAGACGCTGATCTACGCGCTGCACCCGGACGCGGGCAGCCGGCTGATCGGCGGGTACATGGTCTTCTACTCGCTCGGCAGCGCCGTCGGCGCCCTCGCCGCGACCGCCCTCTACACGGCCGCCGGCTGGGGCGCGGTCTGCGCGCTGGGCGCCGGGTTCGGCTCCCTGGGATTCGTCCTGTGGGTGTGCACGCGCCGCGGCGGCACCCCACCGACCGCCTAGGAGCCGTCCGGCCGCCCACGGCGCGGTGTGCGCAGCGCGATCACGCCGGTCAGTGCGCGGGGACTGTCCCGGCCGTGATCACCTGCGCGAGCCCTGCCTAGTCCCGCCGGCTGGTGACCTCGACGAGGTGCATGCCGAACTGCGTCTTCACCGGGCCCTGGACCTCGCCGACCGGCGCGCTGAAGACGACCTGGTCGAACTCGGGAACCATCTGTCCCGGACCGAACTCGCCGAGGTTGCCCCCGTCACGAGAGGAGGGGCACGACGAGTGCTTCTTGGCGAGCTCGGCGAAGTCGGCGCCGCCCTCGATCTGCTCCTTCAGCTGCAGCGCTTCGGATTCCGTCTTCACCAGGATGTGGCGAGCAGTGGCCCGGGCCATCGCTTTTCCCTTCGATTGAACCGATTGAACCGATCACGAAATGAAACCGACTCGAATGCTACAGAGCGCTGCCCCGGCGCCGTTCCGTCCTAGCCGGAGGCGGAGCCGGAGCGGCGAGGAGACGCCCGGCGCGTGGTCCGCGTGGTCCGCGGAGCCGGACGCGTCTGAGGGCCGGCGGCGAGGCGGTTCCGCAGCCGGGCGTGGCGGAACTGGTAGACGGGGCCGACCCGGCGCAGGATGCCGAGGCGGTGCGCCTCGGCCAGGAACGCCTGGAGCCGCCAGGGGAGTTCACCGCGCAGCGCGAGGAGCAGCCGGGCGAGGGTGTAGTGGGGCCAGGCATGGGCGGCGAGAGCGATGACCGTGCCGATGAAGCCGCCGGTGAACAGCCCTTCGGCGACCAGGAGCAGGCTGCCCGCCAGCGGACGGGAGGGGAACCAGACGGCCGCCTTCAGGGCGGCGTCGGGCAGGACGAAGACGAACGTGCAGGCGATGCCGCTGACGAGGGAGATCAGGCGGTCCGCGCGGAGGGAGGAGACCGGAGTGGCGGGTTCGTCCGGGGCCGAGGGGACCCGCAACCAGTCCAGGACGGCCAGTCCGACGCCAAGGCCCCCGCCGACGAGCAGGCCGCGCGGCACGACGCCAGGCACCGACACCCGCAGATCTCCGATCACGGCGTAGCAGATGTACGCCCCCTGGCTGCCCATGGTGACCCCGGCGACGACGGCGAGGGCCCGGGCCAGTCGCCGACGCCACTGCCGGAGTGACGGGCGGCCGCGGCTCGGTATGGAAGGCGGAGTCGGCATCCCTGTGCCCAGCAGGACGATCCAGAGGCTGAAGCCGAAGAAGACAGCGGCCGCTGTGAGCACGGCCGGGTGCCGGAAATCGGCCGAGAACACGAAGGCCGCCGGCAGCGCTGTGAGAACACCGGATACGGCAACCACCGCGGCACGAGCTCCCCCGCGCCCCAAGGTGGCGAGCAAGCCGCCGACCGCGACAGTGGGAAGGATCGCCACCGCTTCCAGCGCCGGCCTGAGGTACTGGGACAAGTCGGAAGCCCCGGCCCAGGGAACGATGCCGGCTGGGGCCACCCAAAGCGCCGTGGTGACAATGACGCCCACCGCCGCGATCAGCGTCCAGCTCAGGGCCCGCCGCCACGTCCCCGCCAGCGCCGGGGTCCAGCGGTGCATCCGCCACCACGCCAGGTCGTGCGTCCCCTCCGCCCGCATCCCCGCCGCGATCCGCACCAGGTAGCGCACGGCCCGCTCGGGGTCCCAGCCGCCGCCCGGCCGCTGCCGCCGGGCGCGCGCGTACAGCGTCGGCACCAGCGCGTCGAGCAGGTGCCGCTCGATGGCGGAGGCCGTCGGGAAGCGGACGGTGTCCGCCAGTTCGGCGGGGTCGTTGTCCGCGTCCGCGTAGACGGAACGCGCCAGGGCGACCATCAGCGGGCTCGCCAGCGCCAGGGCCGCGGGGGCCTCCGGACGCCGGGCGACGTGCCGGGCCACCGCTTCCCAGCCGTGGTGCCGGGGGCCGGGCGGGGTGGCGAGCCGCAGGAGGGCGAGGGCGTCGTCGAAGGCCACCGGCGCCGGCTCCAGGACCGCGGCGCCGGTCAGCACGCCGCTTTCCGACACGGCGCGCACGTAGTCGTCCGTACGGCAGGTGAGGACGAGCGGGGCGTGCGAGGGGAGCGTGTCGTTGAGCGCGCGCAGCACCGCCGCCCGGCCGGGGGCGGGGAGTTCGTCGAGTCCGTCGAGGACGGGGATCAGGCGGTGTTCGCAGAGCAGTTCCTCGACCGCGGTGGCGCCGTACCGCTCGGCGTCGGCCAGCAGCGGGTAGTCGGCCGTGATCCGGCACCGCAGCCAGTCCCACGCGCTGTGCCGCGCGGGATCGAAGGACGACAGCGAGCACAGCACGGGGACGGGGTCCCCGGCGGTCCGCGTCCGCAGCAGTGCCAGCATCAGCAGGACGGCGAACGTCGTCTTGCCCGAGCCGCCCGGCCCCAGCAGCACCAGCCTGCGCCGGGTGAGCCCCCGGTAGGCGTCGGCGAGTTCCACGGCCGCGTCGGCCCGGCACACCACGGCCACGCCCACCAGCCGCCGGTGGTCGGACACGCCCGCCAGGTCGGAGTCCGCCCAGACGACGGGCAGCGGCGCCGGGTCGAACAGCTGCCGGAGGACCGCCTCGTTCTCCCACTGCCTGCGCACCGCGCGGGCCAGCGCCTCGCCGGCCTCGGTGATCTGGTCGCCGGTGGACTGGCCGCGCCGCCCCCGGCCCCGCCAGGCCCACATGGACAGGACGGCGAAGAGGCCGAAGGCCGTCCCGAGCACCGACGCCACGGTGGACGCCTGCTCGTGGTCCCCGCGCAGCCCGACGACCGACAGGCCGCAGACCAGCACCGCGCACAGAACCCACGTCGCGATCCACCGCCACCGCATACCCGGCCAACGATACGCCGCCGAGACCGTCACGGGGCCCAACGCCGCCGTACTGTCGGCGACTTATGAGCGGACGGCTCCGCGCAGCGGCCGGACGACCTCCACGACCGCGAACCCCAGCGCCGCCGCCGTCAGCCAGAACCAGAACGACGTCAGGTCGGCCGCGCGCAGCCTGTCGAAGCCCGCGACGCCGACGGCCAGGGCGAAGCCGGCGGCGCCGAGGGCCTTGCGCCGTTCGGCGCGGCGGGTGCGCCGCGGGCCGGCGGCGAGGCCCGCGGCGTACGTCTCGACGTCCCCGAAGTCGACCAGGGCTTGCGGGTCTTCGCGGACGTGGGAGCGCGCCTCGGCCACGTGCTCGTACGCCTCCTTGCGGGACATGCCGTGCCGTCCGCGCAGCAGCCCCTCCAGGCGCCGCAGCCACGCCTCGGCGTTCCGCGGCCGGGGCGGGTCGAACCAGGCGTCGACGGTGTCGGCGGACAGGCGGTGCGCGCCGGCCGCCAGGGCGGCGCAGGCCGCCATGAGCAGCGGCGCGGGCAGCGCGAACAGGCGCTGTCCGGGGAGGACGGACATGACGAAGGACCCGCCCGCGACGGCCGCCGCGGCCGCGCCGAGGGACGCCCACACGGCCCGCACCCGGCCCGCCGTGCGGAGCGCGACCGCGCCGCAGACGAGCAGGACGGCGGTGACGACCGTGGCGAGGGCCGTCAGCGACACCCAGGAGAAGGCGAGCCACAGCCCGTCCTGGAACCAGTGCAGCGCGGCGAGGCCGCCACCGATGAGGGCGGCCACCAGCAGGGTGTGGGCGAAGCGTTCGCCCGCGGTCACGCCGTCGACCCCGGCCTTGGCCGCGTGCTTCTCATCCGTCGCCTCCGCCGCGACGGCATCGGCGTACGCGGCCGGGTCGCCGAACAGGTCCCGCGCCGAGCCGCCCGCAGCCGTGACCGCCTCGTGGACCTCGGCGAGGGCCCGTTCGGTCACCTCACGGGGCGGGAGGTGCCGCATCACGAGGTGGAACTCGAAGGCGGCGGCCCACTCCTCGTCGGCCTTCCGCTGCCACCGGATGCCCGCGGCCGTCGTCATGTGCCCTCCCCTTCCTCTTCCGCTTGCGCTTCCGTTTCCTTCGCCGCTCCCGCCAGTTCCGTCACCGTGGCGTGGAACTCCGCCCACGCCGCGCGCTGTTCGGCGAGGCGATGCCGGCCTTCCGCGGTGAGGGCGTAGTACTTGCGGCCGGGGCCCTGCTCGCCCGCCTGCCACCGCACGTCGACGGCACCTTCCTCCGCCAGCCGGGTCAGCGCCGGGTAGAGGGTGGCCGGCTTCACCGCGTCGAGGCCGGCCGCGTGCAGCCGGCCGAGCAGCGCGTAGCCGTAGCTCGGCCCCTCGGCGTCCAGGACACCCAGCAGGCACAGGGTCAGCACCGCGCGGGCCCACGCCGCCTGCGGCATCGTCAACGGGACCGGCCTCCTCGGCGCGTATCGACTCTCCGACTATTACGAGACTCAGACTAGTCCGTCGGCCGGCAGCTCGGCCAGGGGCCCGGCGCGTTCCCGGAGGCGGCGGCCGGGCCGTCGCCGGAGGCGGCGTGCCGGTGGCAGTGGGGCCGGCCGACGACCGGACGGACGAGGCGGACGACGAGCGCTGCGGCCACGTCGTCCGCGGCGCGACGACAGCCGGCGGGACGCGGCGGTGGTTCGAGGCGTCCGCGGTCACGGTGGTCACGAGCGCGCGGGCGCCGGAGGAGACGTCGACGCGCCCGCGCACCGCCCGGCCCGACGCCTCGGCCGGTTCCCCGGCCGGTTCCCCGGCCGGTTCCCCGGCCGGTTCCCCGGCCGGTTCCCCGGGGCGGTGGACCGTCGGGGGTCACCCCCGCCCCCGACCCCGTACGCGCCCCCGCCCACCCCCTCGGCACGCCCAACCGTGCGTCCCCGCCTGCCCGAACGCACGTCTCATCCGCTGGACATTCCTCCACCGGCGGCCGTCCGACGGATTAGGCTGCCCCCGTGGCTGACATCCAGGCTGATATCCAGATCCCCGCCGACATCAAGCCCGCCGACGGCCGTTTCGGCGCCGGCCCGTCCAAGGTGCGCCCCGAGGCGCTCGCCGCCCTGGCGGCGACCGGATCCTCCCTGCTCGGCACGTCCCACCGCCAGGCGCCGGTGAAGAACCTGGTCGGATCGGTCCGCGAGGGCATCCGCGCGCTGTTCTCCCTCCCCGACGGCTACGAGGTGATCCTCGGCAACGGCGGGTCCACCGCGTTCTGGGACGTCGCCACGCACGGCCTGATCGAGTCGAAGTCTCAGCACCTCTCCTTCGGCGAGTTCTCCTCGAAGTTCGCCAAGGCCGCGAAGCTCGCGCCCTGGCTCCAGGAGCCCACGGTCGTCGCCGCCGACCCCGGCACCCATCCCGAGGCGCACGCCGAGGCGGGCACCGACGTCTACGCGCTGACCCACAACGAGACGTCCACCGGCGTCGCCATGCCGATCCGGCGTGTCGCGGGCGCGGACGAGGGGGCGCTCGTCCTCGTCGACGCCACCTCCGGCGCGGGCGGTCTGCCCGTGGACATCGCCGAGACGGACGTCTACTACTTCGCGCCGCAGAAGTCCTTCGCCTCCGACGGCGGCCTGTGGATCGGCGTCTTCTCCCCCGCCGCGCTGGAGCGCGCGGCCCGGGTGCACGCCTCCGGCCGGCACGTCCCCGAGTTCTTCTCGCTGCCCACCGCGATCGACAACTCGCTGAAGAACCAGACCTACAACACCCCGGCGCTCAGCACCCTGTTCCTCCTCGACGAGCAGCTGAAGTGGCTGAACGGGCAGGGCGGTCTGGACTTCGCCGTCGGCCGGACCGCCGCCTCGGCCCGCGCCCTGTACGGCTGGGCGGAGGCGTCCAAGCACGCCACCCCGTTCGTCACCGACCCTGCCAAGCGGTCGCAGGTCGTCGGCACGATCGACTTCTCGGACGACGTCGACGCGGCGGCGGTGGCCAAGGTGCTGCGCGCCAACGGGATCGTCGACACCGAGCCGTACCGCAAGCTGGGCCGCAACCAGCTGCGCGTGGCCATGTTCCCGGCGATCGACCCGGCGGACGTCGAGGCGCTGACGGTGTGCGTGGACTACGTGGTGGAGCGACTGTAGGACCCCGGCTCGCCCAAGGGGCCGACGGCCGGAGGCGATTGTCAGTGGTGCGTGGGAAGGTGGCCGCATGACGACGACACCCGACGGCCGTCCCGTCCCGCCCCCGCTCGCCGGCGAGCGCGAGGCGCTGGAGAGCTGGCTCGACTTCCAGCGCGCGACGCTGGAACTGAAGTGCAGGGGGCTCGACGACGAGCAGCTGCGCCGCACCTCCGTGTCCCCTTCCACGATGTCCCTGCTGGGCCTGGTACGGCACATGGCGATAGTGGAACGCAACTGGTTCCAGCGGGTCTTCGCCGGCCGGACGGTGCCGGAGGTCCCCGAGCACGCCGGCTTCGACGTCGGCCTCGACCCCGAGCAGGGGCTGGACGAGGCCCTGGCCGCCTGGCGGGCCGAGGTCGCGCTCGGGCGGGAGCTGATCGCCGGCGCGTCGCTGGACGACGTGGGCCGGCTGTCGCCTGAGGAAGGCAAGTGGCTGGGCTCGGAGGAGGTGGCCCTGCGCTGGATCCTCCTCCACCTGATAGAGGAGTACGCCCGGCACAACGGGCACGCGGACCTGCTCCGGGAGGCGGTGGACGGGACCACGGGCTTCTAGTTCGCCGGTCGGAGACGCACGTGCGCCCCGGCACGGCAGGTGCCGGGGCGCACGGCGGGCTGGCCCGCGTCCTTACCGGGCGGCCCGGTCAGGCGCGGGCCGCGCTCCGGCGGCGGAGGACCGCCCAGCCGAGGAGCAGCAGCACGACCCAGACGCCCATCACGTACAGGGCGATCCGGGTGTCCGCGCTCCAGGCGATGAGGACGGTCACGAACGCGAAGAAGCCCAGCGCCAGGAGGTTGGTGTAGGGCGCGCCCGGGAGGCGGTACGGGGAGGCTTCCGCCGCGCCCCGCGCGACCGCCCGGCGGTAGCGGAGGTGGGTGACGAGGATGACGCTCCAGACGAGGATCGCGCCGCCCGTCGACACGGAGGTGATGTAGGCGAACGCGTGCTCCGGGTCGAGGGCGTTGATGAGCACGCCGAGCCCCATGACGACCGCCGACACCCAGAGCGCGGGGGCGGGGACGCCGCGGCCGGTGAGCCGGGAGAGGGCCTTGGGGGCGTGGCCGTTGACGGAGGCGGTGCGCAGCATGCGGGCCGTCGAGTAGAGGCCGCCCGCGTTGCAGGAGGACAGCGCGGAGGTGAGGACGATGAAGTTGACGATGCCCGCGGCGGCCGGGATGCCGATCTTGGCGAAGGCCGCGACGAAAGGGCTGACGCCTGGGCTGAACTCGGCCCAGCTGACGACGGACAGGATGACGATGAGGGTGCCGATGTAGAAGAGGCCGAAGCGCACCGGGAGGCTGTTGATCGCCCGGGGGATGTTCTTCTGCGGGTCCTCCGCCTCGCCCGCGGTGACGCCGACGAGTTCGACGCCCAGGTAGGCGAAGAGGACGATCTGGAGCGTCATCAGCGAGTCGTGCACGCCGTGCGGCGCGATCCCGCCGTCCTTCCACAGGTGGGTCACCGAGGCGGTGTCACCGACGTCGCCGAAGCCGATCACCAGGACGGCGACGCCGACGAGGATCATCGCGACGATGGCCACGACCTTGATGAGCGCGAACCAGAACTCCAGCTCGCCGAAGGCCTTCACGGAGATCATGTTCACGGCCAGCAGCACCACCAGGGACACCAGGGCCGTCTGCCACTGCTCCACCCCGGGGAACCAGTACTTGACGTACTGCCCCGCCGCCGTGATCTCGGCCATGCCGGTGGTGACCCACATGATCCAGTAGGTCCAGGCGGTGGCGTACCCCCAGAAGGGGCCGAGGAACTCCCGGGCGTACTCGGCGAAGCTGCCGGACACCGGCCGGTGGGTGAGCAGTTCGCCCAGCGCGCGCATCACCAGGAACAGGACGGCGCCGGCCGCCGCGTACCAGATGATCAGGCTCGGCCCGGCCTGGGATATGGCCGTCCCGGCGCCCAGGAACAGGCCCGTGCCGATGGTGCCGCCGATGGCGATCATCTGGATCTGCCGGGTGCCGAGCCCGCGCTTGTAGCCCTCCGCGGTCGCGGTCCCGCCGTCCCCTCCGCCGTCGCCGGCCGGCCCGGCCTGCCCGGCGATCCCCGCGCTCCCCTTGCCGGGAACGGCGTCCATGGGCTCGACGGGCGTCGTCCCGCCCGTTGTCGGTGGCTGCATGCAACAGAACCCTTCTCGATCCGTGCCGACGAGCCGTGCCGCCTCTTCGGCACGGAGCTCGGTTCCGCGACCCTAGGTACGCTTTTCGGCCATCGACAAGTGTTTTCGAGATCTTCATACAGCACAGGGGCGCAGGTCACACCCCGTACGCCGGGGCTCAGGCGCCGGCCGCCAGCTTGAGCGTGACGGCCCCCGCGATGATCGCGGCGAAGGAGAGCACCTTGGGCAGCGTGATCTTCTCCTTGTAGAGGACGGCGCCGAATACGACCGTGCCGATGGAGCCGATGCCCGTCCAGATCGTGTAGCCGACGCCCACGTCGAGGGTCTTGAGGGCCTGGCTGAGGGTGAAGATGCCGGCCGCGGCGGCGAGGAGGGTGAAGACGGACGGCCAGAGGCGGGTGAAGCCCTTGGTGGCGTTGGTGCCGAGCGCGAAGGCGATCTCGAAGACGATGGCGACGGCGAGGTAGGCCCAGGCCATGACGGTGCTCCTTTGCGGGAAATGGCGAGTTCGCGGGGAGTGACGAGAACGGGAAGTGACGAGAAGGGGTGCGGGGTCGGGCGGATCAGGCGGAGGCCGGGGTACGGCGCCGGTCGGCGGCCGCGTCCCCGTCGGCTCCCGCCGCGTCCGGCTCCCCGGATCCGCCGAACCCGTCGGCGACCTTGAGCCCGAGCACCCCACCGATGATCAGGACGAAGGCGAGCACCTTCCAGGCGTTGACCGGCTCGTCGAAGATCACGGAGCCGAGGACGACCGTGCCGACGGAGCCGATGCCCGTCCAGACGGTGTAGCCGACGCCGACGTCCAGCGTCCTGAGCGCCAGGCTCAGGAAGAAGATGCCGCCGGCGGCGGCCCCGGCGGTCAGCAGCGAGGGCCCCAACCGGGTGAACCCGTCGGTGGCGTTGGTGGCGAGGGCGAAGACGACCTCGAAGACGGAAGCGATCAGCAGGTAGATCCAAGCCATGGTTCCGGCTCCTCCGGGCGATTGCCAGATAGTTGCATGTACGTGCATGCTCTTGATGACGGACAGAAGCATGCACGTGCAAGTAACCTTGTGTCAACGCCGCCCCAAAAGACCCGCCCCGAGCCGCCCGGAGCCGCAGATGTCCTCCCCTTCCGCCGCACCCGTACCACCGCCCGCACCGGCCTCCCCTGACGTCCGGATGTGGCACCGCTTCCTCGCCCTCCACGCACACGTCGAGCACCGGCTGAGCGCCGCCCTCCAGCGTCGGCACGGCCTCGGCCTGTCCGAGTACCGGGCGTTGGGCTTCCTGGCCGCCGCGCCCCGCAGCGAGCTGCGCATGCAGGAACTGGCCGACCGGCTGGGCCTCAACCAGAGCTCCGTGACTCGCCTGGTCGGACGGCTGCACGCGGCCGACCTCACGTACCGCGACGTCTGCGCGGACGACAAGCGCGGCGTCTACACCGTCCTCAAGGACGCCGGCCGCGAACGGCACGCCGCGGCCACCGCCACGTACGAGGCCACCCTCACCGCCGCGCTGGAGGAGGCGGCCGAGAGCGACGGCGGCGCGGCGGCGACGGTGGCGGCCCTGCGCGCCACCCTCGGCTGAACCCCGCCGTCCCGCCCCGACACGCGCCGCCCTCGGCTGCCCCCGCCACCCCGCCCCAAACACGCGCCGCCCACGGCTGAACCCCAACGTCGCGGCTCGGCAAATGCGTTGGCCGCCGGCCCGCACCCCCGCCTACCCTTCTCCCATGCCTCCCGCCAAGACCTCGCACGTCTGCCTCCCCTGCCGCGCCTCCTACAAGCAGGCGCGGCTCGGGCCGGGCGAGCCGGCGCGGCGCTGCCCGCGGTGCGCGGAGCCGCTGATCGAGGCGGGGGCCGCGTTCCAGCCGCCGCGCCGCCGGGACGCGGCGGGCTGGCGCACCCTCTCCGTCCTCCTGAGGGCGGGCGTCCGTTTCCACACGGACTGCTGCGACGAGGGCCCGGGTTACCGGCCCCGGACGCTCTTCGAGGTCCGCGAGCGCATGACGTACGCCCGCCGGACCGGGGAGCCCTTCGCGCGGGCGCTCATCCGGCCCGAACTCCCCTGAACCGCCGGACGGGCGTGCGGAGCGCCCGGCCTCGGCCGGTCACCGGACGGCGGGTCAGGTACAGTGACGCCGGCAAGGACCGCACACGCCCCGAGGAGGTGAGACCGATCAACGCAGTGGCAGGTCGGGTGCTCCCCCCTCGGAAGGCCGCGTTCGCCGCGTAGCGACGCGCCGCCGTCCGGGAGCGCCCTTCGGTTTCCCCGGAAGGCTTCTCATGTCGGCAACATCCTCGCTTCTCCCCTCCCTCGCGTCCGTCGTCTCCAGGCTGCGTGCCGCGGGCTGCGTCTTCGCCGAGGAGGAGGCCGAACTGCTCGTCGAGGCGGCGGACTCGCCCTCGGCGCTCGACGTCCTCGTGGAGCGGCGCGTCTCCGGCGTCCCCCTGGAACACGTGGTGGGCTGGGCCGCGTTCGGCGGCCTGCGGGTCGCGGTCGGATCGGGGGTCTTCGTCCCCCGCCGCCGCACCGAGTTCCTCGTCGAACAGGCCGTCGCGACGGCCCGCCCGGACGCGGTCGTCCTGGACCTGTGCTGCGGCTCCGGCGCGGTGGGCGCGGCGGTGGCCGCCGCCCTGGGCGCCGCCGAACTGCACGCCGCCGACGTCGAACCGGCCGCCGTCCGCTACGCCCGGCGCAACCTCGGCCCGGCGGCGCGGGTGTACGAGGGCGACCTCTACGCCCCGCTCCCCGCGGACCTCCGGGGCCGGGTGAACGTCCTGGTGGCCAACGCCCCGTACGTCCCCACCGGCGAGATCGCCCTGCTGCCGCCGGAGGCGCGCGACCACGAGCCCCTGGTGACGCTCGACGGCGGTGCGGACGGCCTGGACGTACAGCGCCGCGTGGCCGCGGAGGCGGTCCGGTGGCTGGCGCCGGGCGGCCGGCTGCTGATGGAGACGAGCGAGCGCCAAGCGGTGCGCTCGATGGCCCTGTTCGCCGCCGCCGGGCTCATACCGCGGCTGGCCATCTGCGACGAGCGGGACGCCACGGTCGTCGTCGGCACGCGCCCGGGACGCGGCACCGGCCGCCCCTGACGCCCCTCACATCCCTGGCGCCGCTGATATCCCCGACTCCGCGTCATCCTTTGCCGAACGGTCGACCACCCGTCGGCATCGTGCGCATACGCTCCCGTCATCCCTGATCACCACAGTGGCGGCCGGCGTTTTCCCCGCCGGCCGCGGAGGAGACGTGCGCCCATGCACCCGACGGTTCTGACCGATGTGTCCGCCCGACTGACCGATGTGTGGCAGTCGGCGGTGATGAGTCAGGTGGGGGACGTGCGCGTCAAAGTGCTGCGGATGGACGGGCGTCCGGTGCCGGAGGAGCGGCACGAGACGGCAGAGGCGCTGCTCGTCCTCGACGGCCTGCTGCGGCTGGCCGTCGAGGGGCGCCCGGTGGACGTCGGGCCGGGTGCGCTGTACACGGTCCCGGCGGGGGCTCCGCACGCGGTGCTGCCGGGCAGCCACGGGACGCTGGTGATCGTGGAACGGGAGGACGGCTGAAGGGCGCCCGAGGACTCCGGGCGCGGGCCAGGGCTACCCCGGCCCGTTCTCCAGCAGCGCGCGTCCCAGCGGGGTCAGCACGTGCCGCACCGAAGTACCGGTACGGCGCGTCGAGATGAGGCCCGCCGTCCGTAGCACGGTGGCGTGTTCGCTGGCGGAGGCCGGGGAGACGCCGGCGGCGCGGGCGAGTTCGGCGGTGCTGCCGCCGGCCGCGGCGGCGGCGAGGACGTGCGCCCGGGTGCGGCCCATCAGAGCTTCCAGGTGGGCGAGTTCGCCGTGCCGCCGGGCGCCGGCGGGCGGCGCGAGGACGGAGAGGTGGGCGGCCGGTTCGCGGGCGATCGGGTAGCGGATCTCCAGGGGCGCGTCGGGGTCGGCGCTGTCCAGGCGGAGTACCGGCGCCGTGAGGAAGAAGGTCGGGGTGAGCAGCACGCCCCGGCCGCCGAGCCGCAGGTCGATGTCCAGCGTGCAGGGCGCGTGCAGGACCGGCGACTCCCAGCGCAGGGTGGGGTGCAGGTCGGCGAGCAGCCGCTCGACGCCGTGGTCGGCGAGCACGCGGGCGCGGCGGGTCCGGTCCGCGTGGGCAGCGGCGGCGAGCTGGGGCCAGTAGGGCGCGATCACGGCGTCGTAGTAGGCGCGGAAGCCCCGGTCGACGAGGCGCGCGGCCTCGCGGTCGCCGGTGTGCAGGTCGCCGATCCAGCGGGGGACGGTGGGCCGCCACTCCTCGGCGACGGACAGGTCCGCCGTCCAGATCCGGCGCGGCATGCTCCAGGTGGCCCGCAGGCTGTCTTCCAGCGAGGCCGAGCCCCGGACCCGGATGAACGCCTCGGGCACGTACTCGTCCAGTCCGGCGGGGGCCAGTTCGAGCAGCGGCCGGACGGCCGGGGTCAGCCGCCGCAGCGACCGCTCCCGCCAGCCGTCGAAGGCGGCCGCGCCCAGGCCGGGGGTCTGCAGCAGCGGCAGGCTGAACGTGGCCTCCGCGAGCGGGTCGGGCACGGGGTTGACGCGCACCCGGGCGAGGTCTTCCGCCTCGAAGTGCAGACGCAGGGTCATGACGGGCCGGCCTCCCTCCGGTCGCCGCGCGGGAACACGGGCGCGGGCACTCCCCATAGCGGCACGCATGGGTACGTACCGGACGAAGGGGTTCGTTGTTCCGCTCATGGTAAGCGCGGCCGGAAGCCGGTGGCCGGGCAGGTATTCGGCCAGGGCCGAAGACCTTTGCGGGCGCGGTTCCCGCTGCCTCACACTCCCCGGGCGGGCCGCCTCCACATCGGCCCGCGCGCCGCCGTCGCGGCGCGGTCCGGGCGGCTCTGCCGACTGTTGGGGGGACGGCAGGGCTCGCTGGGGGGCATGCCCGGACGAACGGAAGGGCACCGCCCCGCGTGGGGGCGGGGCGGCGCCCTCCGCTTCCGCTTTCCCTCCGGTCTTCTTCTGACTCTGATTCACTTTCGCGAAATGCGCTGTCGAGGGGTACGGGCGGGGCAGTACGTTCGCCGCATGGTGAACCCCCCGCGCACACCCGCCTCCTCGGCGGCGGACGACCTGGCCCTCGTCGTACGGCTGTCGTCGGACACCCTCCGGCAGGCCGACCCCGCCGCCTGGGACCACCCGGCGGGCGGCCTGGAGTGGACGTGCTGGGAGACCGTCGAGCACCTGAGCGACGACTTCTTCGCCTACGCGGCCCAACTGGGCCCGCGGCGGCCCCCGCAGGACGGAGAGGTCCCGTTCGTGTGGTGGAGCCGCCGCCCGGACGGGCCCGCGAACGTCACCCACGCGGACCGCGCGGCGGGCCCCGACGGGCTCCTCCAGGTGCTGGAGGCGTGCGGCGCCCTGCTGGTCGCCATGGTCCGGACGACCTCGCCGGACGTCCGGGCGCACCACTGCTTCGGCGCGTCCGACCCGGCCGGCTTCGCCGCCATGGGCACCGTCGAGGCGCTCCTCCACACCCACGACCTCGCGGCCGGCCTCGGCCTGGCCTGGGACCCGCCGGCCGACGCCTGCGCCCGCGTGCGCGCCCGGCTGTTCCCCGACGCGCCCGCGGACACCGACCCGTGGGCCACCCTGCTGTGGGCCACGGGCCGGGGCGACCTCCCGGGCCGGGAGCGGGTCACGAAGTGGCGGTGGGACGGGCGTCCGCGGGAGTAGCCGGGCCGGGGATAGCCGGGCCGGGGGTAGGCAGGCCGCGAGTAGCCGGGCCGGGGGTGTCGGCCGTGCCCGAAGCGGCCGGACGCCGGCCGCGCAGCTCGCGGTGGATCGCCCAGGCGTCCGCCACCGGGCCGAGGTGGCCGAGCTTGTCCGGGTTGAGCACGATGCGGACGGCGTGGATCCGCCCGTCGAGGATGTCGAGCGCCAGGGCCTGGAGCACCTTGCCGTCCCGGTCGTGGAAGACCGCGCCCGCCTGGCCGTTGACCTCGCGGCGCTCGAACGTGACGTCGGCCAGGGCCAGTCGCGGGACGAAGGCGGCGAGCAGCCGGGCCACGTTCCCGTCGCCGACGACGACCCTGGGCAGCTGCGGGGTCTTGCCGCCGCCGTCCCCGGTCACCGACGCGTCGGTGGCGAGGAGGTCGCGCAGGCCGGTGACGTCCCCTTCGCGCAGGGCGCCGAAGAACCGGGACGCCAGCTCCTCCCGCTCCTCGCGGGCCGCCGCGAAGCGCGGGCGGCCGTCGGCCATGTGGCGCCGCGCCCGGACGGCGAGCTGGCGGCAGGCCGCCTCCGAGCGGCCCACGGCCGCCGCCACCTCGGGGAAGCCGAAGTCGAACACCTCCCGCAGCACGAACACCGCCCGCTCCGCCGGGCTCAGCCGTTCGAGCAGCAGCAAGGCGGCCATCGAGACGGAGTCGGCCAGCTCCGCCGAGCGCTCCGGGTCCTCGTAGGGGTCGGCGAGCAGCGGCTCGGGGAACCACGGCCCGGCGTACGTCTCCCGCCGGACGCGCGCCGAGCGCAGGACGTCGATGGCGATCCGGGTGACCGTGGTCGAGAGGAAGGCCCGTGCCGAGCGGGGCCGGACCGGAGTGGCGGCGAAGCGCAGCCAGGCTTCCTGGACGGCGTCCTCGGCCTCGGTCACGCTGCTCAGGATGCGGTAGGCGATCGAGAAGAGCAGGGGACGGAGTTCCTGGAAGTCGTCAGCCCTGCCGCTTTCTTCCGCTGCTGTAACTTCTTCCACCGCTGCCGCTGCTGCCACCGCCGTGCCCCCGGACACGTGATCACCGCTCCCCATGATCGAGATGCTCCGCTCCCCCATACGACGAGACGGCGCCGCCGTCTGTGACATCCGCGGTGCGCGGGCGTCGGGGCAGCCTATGCCGCCACCCCGGCCTCCACTCCCAGCAGTGTGCGGAATGCCTCCGTCCCGTCCGGGGTCACCTTCACCGCGCGCCCGGAACCGACGCGCCGTACCCAGGCCCGGTCGAGCGCCGCGGCGCAGAGGGCGGCGCCCAGGGCGCCGGCGAGGTGGGGGCGGCGCTCGGTCCAGTCGAGGCAGCTCCGGACCAGGGGGCGGCGGGTGCCCGGCGGGTGGTCGTAGGCGAGGACGTCGGCCAGCCAGGCGCGGCCCGCCGGGGTGACGGCGAGTCCGGCGTCGGCGGCCGGCCCGTCGTCTGCGTCTGACCCGCCGCCGGCGACCACCAGGCCGCGGGCGAGCATCGCCTCGGCCAGGGCGACGCCCAGCCGGCCGGCCAGGTGGTCGTAGCAGGTTCGGGCCCGGGCCTCGGCACCCAGCCGTACGGACGCGCGCAGGTTCTCCGGGCGCGGCGTGCCCGGGGCGTACGAGGCGAGCGCCTCGACCAGCCCCGCCGCCTCCGGCCCCGCCAGCCGGACGTAGCGGTGCCGCCCCTGCCGCTCCTCGGCCAGCAGGCCGCCCTCGACGAGGCGGGACAGCTGCTCGCTTGCGGTCGAGGGCCGCACCCCCGCGTGCCGGGCGAGCTCACCCGCCGTCCAGGCACGGCCGTCCAGCAGGGCCAGGCAGAAGGCGGCCCGGGTACGGTCGGCGAGCAGCGCGGCGGTCTCGGCGAGAGGTGACATGACGCCATGATGGCGCGCGCACGGTTCGGCGGGCGCCGAACCGTCCCGGCCGTAGCGTCGGGGCATGACGCCGCACACGCACGTCCTCGACACCGCCGACGACATCCGCGCCGCCCTCGCCGACCCCGCCCTCGTCCCCGAACGCCCGCCCGGCGCCCCCGGCCCCGCCGGAGCGAGCGTCGCCTGGCTGCGGGCCACCGTCACCCGCTTCTCCTCCGGCGAGACGCACCGCCGGCGGCGGGCCCTGGTGGAGGCGGAGCTGGCCCGGGTCGAGCCCGACGCTCTGCGGGGGGCGGTGGGGAGCGGAGGGGACGTGCGGCTCCGGGTGGTGCGCGCGCTGGCCGAGGCTCTGGGGATGCCGGAGCCCGGCGCGGTCGCCGCGGATGTGGTGCTCGTGGCCGGGGTGTACTTCGGCGGGGAGGATCCGGCGGCGGATGAGGCGGTGGGGCGGCTGGTGGCGTTGTTGGGGCCCCGGTCCCACCCTTTCACCGTTTCTTGCGGGGGCGAGCCTCCGCACCCCCCTGGGCGGGCCGATTCAGCCCGTCCGGCGTTTGAGGACGAGCGGCGAAGCCGCGACAAGGGGGGTCTGGGGGCGCAGCCCCCAGGAAGCGGCGAAGTGGGGGTCCCCCCTCTGGGGGAGGGACTGGGGCACACCCCCAACGCGGAGAAGGTCGCCAACCTCATCGGCCTCCTCGTACAAGCCTGCGCGACCAGCGCGCTGGTGGAGGCAGCGACGGGCAGCGACAAACCGCTGGCGCAGGTCATACGGGAGGACACCCCCCTGCGCAGCATGCGGCGCGTGGCCGCCCGAGCCACCCACGTCGCCGGGCGAGAGGTCGCCGAGGGCGACGTGATCGTCCTGGACGTCGCCGCCGCCCACCGCCCCCACCCCGTACCGCTCACCTTCGGGGCGGAGCCCCGGGTGTGCCCCGGCCGAGCACACGCCCTGGCCCTGGCCGAGGGCCTGCTGGGCCGCCGCCCGCCGACCCCTTTCGCCGCGCTGCACCACCGCACCGAGCCCCTCCTCCTGCCGAACGCCTGGGACCACGCCTCCGCCGCCGCGCTCGCGGCGGAGGGGTTCCCGGCGGTCGGCACCACGAGCCTGGGCGTCGCCGCCGCGGCCGGGCTGCCCGACGGGGCCGCCGCGACCGCCGGGGCGACCCTCGCGCTGGCCCGGCGGCTCGGGCGCGGTCCCTTCCTGCTCAGCGTCGACGCCGAGGGCGGGTTCAGCGACGACCCGGAGGAGGTGGCCCGGCTGGCCCGGGAGCTGTACGCGGCCGGGGCCGCCGGGATCAACCTGGAGGACGGCCGTCCGGACGGCACCCTCGCCCCCGCCGAGCTGCACGCCGCCAAGGTCGCCGCCGTGAAGGCCGCCGTCCCGGACCTGTTCGTGAACGCCCGCACCGACACCCACTGGCTCGGCGTCCGCCCGGAGGAGACGGCGGCGCGCCTGGCACTCTACGAACAGGCGGGCGCCGACGGCGTGTTCGTGCCGGGGCTGACGGACCCGGACGGCATCGCCGCCCTCGTCGCCGGTCTGCTCGTCCCGCTGAACGTCCTGCACACGCCGGACGGCCCCACCCTCGCCGAGCTCGCGGCCCTGGGCGTACGCCGGGTGAGCCTCGGTTCGCTGCCCTACCGGACGGCGCTGGCGGCGGCGGTGGCCGTCGCGACCGCCGTCCGCGACGGGCGGCCGGCGGACGGCCGCCTTCCGGCGCCCTCCTACGCGGACGTGCAGGCGCTGGCGGATCCCGGACGGTGAGGCGTCCCGCTGCCCCCGTACGTCCCACTGCCCCCGTACGTCCCGCAGCCCCGTACGTCCCCCTACCCGTACTCCGCGGCCCGAGCGCCCTCGGCCGCCCGTTCTCCGGGAGCGGGCGGCCCGCCCGCGACAGGCGCCTCCACCGCGCGTTCGGTCTTGGTCCAGTGCCCGCGCCGGGTGGCGATCTGCCACAGGGCGCGCCAGCCGGCCGCGAAGCTCAGGTACAGGCTCACCACGACGACGGGAGACCAGCAGACCGCCTTCCAGAGCGGCAGGTCGTCCGTCCGGCGCCAGTAGAGCAGCGCCGTCGCCAGGTAGGCGGCGAACGGGAGTGACTGCCAGGCCAGGACGTTCGCCCACACCGGGCCGGACACGAGGACGGGCAGGCCGGCGCCGTGGCCGCACAGCGCGCGGAAGAGCGCGTAGGGCTGGACGACCGAGGCGGGCAGCGTGGCGACGTACGGGCCGAGCAGGTAGCCGGTGAGCTCGGCGCGGCCGAGGAAGCCGGAGGCGGGGCGTGCCCAGAGTTCCGGCAGACGCGTGATGGCGCTCATGTGACCGTGGAACCAGCGCGTGCGCTGGCGGAGCAGCCGGCGCGGGCTGGTCAGCCCCTGCTGGGAGACGTACGCCGTGGTGGTGGAGGTGACCGTCCAGCCCCGGACGGCGAGGCTGATGCCCAGGTCGAGGTCCTCGGTCAGGGAGTCCGACCAGGGGCGGGTCCCGACGCCGTCGAGCGCGGACAGCCTGCTGAACTGGCCGTTGCCGCCCATGCTCACCGAGCCGGTGGAGACGCGGCCGAACTGGGTCAGCGCGCTCAGGGCCCAGAACTCCAGGTCCTGCAACCGCAGCAGCAGGCGGTGCCTGCCGCGGACGCGCACCGCCAACTGGACCGCGCCCACGCCCGGTTCCGCGAACAGCCGCGCCACCCGGCTCGCGGCGCCCGGCGTCATCCGGCCGTCGGCGTCCAGCACGCACACCAGGACCCGCGACGCGTCGAGGCCCTCCTTCCCCGCCCGCTCGCGTACCGCCCGCAGACCGGCGTTGAGGGCCGCGCCCTTGCCCTGCCGCGCGGCCGGCGGCGTCCTGCGGAGGAGGGTCACGCGGTCGTCGCCGACGGCGGCCGCGATGCGGGACGTGGCGTCGTCGCTGCCGTCGTCGACGACGACGGCGCGCACGCCCGGCTGCCCGTCGAGCAGGCACCGCAGGGTGTTGCCGACGACGCGTTCCTCGTTCAGGCACGGGACGAGGACGAAGACGCTCCAGCCGGCGGGGAGCGGGGCGGGCCGCTCGTGCGCCGCCCCCAGCTGACCGCGCAGGGAGCCGTCGGCGCGGCGGGCGTGGGCGATGCCCCGGAGGAGGAGCGGGATGGCGTACGCGACCGTGTACACGGCGATGACCAGGGCGACGTACTGGGTGATCCTGTCCAGTGCGGCCACGGGATCCTTTCCGCGGGCGTTCTCTTCTCGGCGCCGGCCTCTGGGTTACCGGCTACCCAGGCGGGATGCCGGTTCCACCCCGATGCGTCCTGATTCCGCATACGTGCCGGTACCACCTACGTACTCGTCCGCGCCCCGGCCCACGTGGCGCGCCCCGGCGCGGAGACGGCAAGGCCGCCCGCCGCGCCCTCGAAAGGGTCACCCTTGATTCCGGCCCTCCGCAGGGCGTTGGCTGGGCACATGGAGTACACGCAGCTCGGGCGCACGGGACTCAGCGTCAGCCGGATCGTTCTCGGGACGATGAACTTCGGACCGCGGACCGACGAGGCCGACAGCCACGCGATCATGGACGCCGCCCTCACCGCGGGCGTCAACTTCTTCGACACGGCCAACACCTACGGTGCCCGCGAGGACCGCGGCCGGACGGAGATCATCATCGGCGACTGGTTCGCCAAGGGCGGCGGCCGCCGGGACAAGGTGGTGCTGGCCACCAAGGGGTTCGGCGCGACGGAACCGGGGGCGGAGGGCGAGTGGCCCAACCGGTCGCGGCTGTCCGCGCTGAACATCCGCCGGTCGGTGGAGGCCAGCCTCCGGCGGCTCCGCACCGACCACATCGACCTCTACCAGTTCCACCACGTGGACCGGGAGACGCCCTGGGAGGAGATCTGGCAGGCGGTCGACGTCCTGGTCCAGCAGGGCAAGATCCTCTACGCCGGTTCGTCCAACCACGCCGGCTGGCACATCGCCCAGGCCAACGAGACCGCGCGCCGGATCGGCTCGTACGGGCTCGTCAGCGAGCAGTGTCTCTACAACCTGGTCGAGCGGCGGGCCGAGATGGAGGTCCTCCCGGCGGCCCGGGCCTACGGCCTCGGCATCATCCCCTGGTCGCCCCTGGGCGGCGGCCTGCTCGGCGGCGCGATCCGGCGCGCGGCGGAGACGGGACGGACGGCGGAGGCGCTCGCGAGCACGTCCGTGCGGGACCGGATCCAGGCGTACGAGGACGTCGTCGACGCGCATGGGCTCGTGCCCGGGGAGGTGGCTCTGGCCTGGCTGCTCGCCCAGCCGGGGGTCACCGGGCCGATCGTCGGGCCTCGGACGGTGGAGCAGTTGGGCTCCGCCCTCAAGGCGGTGGAGTTGGAGCTGCCGGAGGAGCTCCTGGCCTCTCTGGACGAGATCTTCCCTGGGCCGGGGGAGACGCCGGAGGCTTTCGCCTGGTAGGGGGGTGCCCCGGTCCCGCCCCTTCGCCGATTCCTGGGGCTACCGCCCCCGACCCCGAAACCGCGCTCCGCGCGGTTGTCCTCAAACGCCGGACGGGCTGAACGTGCCACCTCAGGCACCATCCAACCCGTCCGGCGCTAGAGGACGAGCGGCGCAGCCGCGACTAGCGGGGTCTGGGGCGCAGCCCCAGGAAACGGCGAAAGGGCGGGACCGGGGAACAGCCCGCCGCAGGCGGATCAGCGCACAGCCGCCACCACAGCCACAATGACGAGCATCAGCGCAAGCGCCCCGGTCATGATCCGGTTCCTGGTCTTCGGGTCCACCCAGGAAGGGTAACGAACCCCCTCACTCCCCAAGGCCCCAGGCCCGCACCGTCTCGTACCGAGGCCGCTCCCCCGGGACCCCCGACGCGGGCAGCCGGCTGCGGACGAGCTCCAGCCGCTCGGCCGGCCAGGGCGAGCCTCGGAAGCCCGCGAGCGCCTCCGCGTACGGCCGGAGGGCGACGTGGCCGGTCGCCGCGCGGGCGAGGGTGAGGTGGGCGTGGAAGGGGCGGGACTCGTCCACGGCCACGCCCGCGCGCCGGGCCGCCGCGCCGGCGGAGCGGGCGAGGGCGCGGAGGGTCGGGACGTCGCCGTCCGCGCCGGCCCAGAGGACGCGGTCGCCGAACCGCCCGCCGCCCGCGAGCCGGAGCTCGTGGGCGGGGTGCCGGTGGGCGGCCCGGGCGAGGCGTTCGGTGAGGTCCGGCAGCACCGCCTCGTCCGTCTCGCCCAGGAAGGCGAGGGTGAAGTGCCAGGTCGCGGGGGAGGACCAGCGCAGCCGCGCACTGTCGGGGAGGGCGTGCAACTCGGCCGCCGCCTCGCCCAGTTCGGACAGGGCGGAGGGCGGGGGAACGACGGCGACAAAGAGGCGCATGGTGGCTAGTGTCGCGCGGATGGAGATCACGAAGCGGGAAGACGACCGGCCGGCCGTCAGGAGGGGCGGGGTCGAGGACCTCGCCGCGGTCCTCGCGATGCTCGACAGCGCCGTCGAGTGGCTGACGGCACACGGCCGTACGGGCCAGTGGGGCGCCGAACCGTTCTCGACGCGGCCGTCGAGCGTCGAGAAGATCCGGGAGAACCTGGAATCGACCTCTGTCTGGATCGCCGAGGACGAGGACGGGATACCGGTCGGCGCGCTGACACTGTCGCCCCGCCCCTCCTCGTACGTCGAACCGGCCGGTGAGCCGGAGGTGTTCGTCCGCTTCCTCGTCACCGACCGCCGCCGCGCGGTCCGGGGCGTCGGCGCGGCGCTCCTCGCGCACGCCGCCCGGGAGGCGCGGCGGCAGGGCGTGGACCTGCTCCGGGTGGACTGCTACGCGGGCGGGGACGGCGCGTTGGTGGCGTACTACCGCGGCCAGGGGTTCGTTCCCGCGGAGACGTTCACCGTGGGCGACTGGCCGGGACAGGTGCTGGAGCGGCGGCTGGGGTGAAGTCGAAGGGCTCCCGGGGCGGCACCGCCCCGGGACGCCCCGCCGCCTCACCCCACGGTCGTCAGCGCGGCCGCCTCCGGTCGTTCCTCCGCCGGCCGGCGCGGCACGAAGCGCACGGGCTGCCGCCCGCGCCGCAGGTCGACCTGGAGCCGGAGCCCGGCGGCGCGGGCCAGGCCGAGGCCGATGCCGGCCGCCGCGAGGACGGAGATCACCCCGCCGGCCGCGAAGCCGACGCGGGCGCCGTAGGCGTCGGTGATCCAGCCGACGAGGGGCGCGCCGATCGGGGTGCCGCCCATGAAGACCATCATGTAGAGGCTGAGCACCCGGCCACGCATGGCGGGGGCGACGGCCAGCTGCACGCTGGAGTTGGCGGTGACGTTGATCGTCAGGCCGAACATCCCGATGGGCACCAGGAGCACGGCGAACAGCCAGAACGTCGGCGACAGCGCGGCGGCGACCTCCAGCAACCCGAAGGCGAGGGCCGCGCCGACCATGACGCGCCGCCGCGAGCTGCCGCGCCGGGCGGAGAGCAGCGCGCCGGCCAGCGAACCGGCCGCCATCAGGGTGTTGAGCAGGCCGTAGGTGCCGGCGCCGGCGTGGTGGACGTCGTTGACGAACGCCGTGAGCCAGATGGGGAAGTTGTAGCCGAAGGTGCCGACGAAGCCGATGAGGATGATCGGCCAGAGCAGGTCGGGCTGCTCCCTGACGTGCCGCAGCCCTTCCCTGAGCTGGCCCTTGCCGCGCGGGGCGGTCTCGGCCTTGTGCAGTTCCCCGGTGCGCATCATCAGCAGACCGGCGATCGGGGCGATGTAGGAGAGCCCGTTGAAGAGGAAGGCGGCGCCGCTGCCGACGGCGGTGATCATGACACCGGCGACGGCGGGGCCGACGAGCCGGGCTGTCTGGAAGTTGGCGGAGTTGAGGCTGACGGCGTTGCCGAGGTCGGCGGGGCCGACCATTTCGTGGACGAACGCCTGCCGGGCGGGGTTGTCGACGACGGTGACGAGGCCGAGGGCCAGGGCGGTGAGGTAGACGTGCCACACCTGGACGTGGCCGGAAAGGGTGAGGACCGCGAGCGCGAGGCCCGTCAGTCCGCTCGCCGCCTGGGTGACGAGGAGCAGGAGGCGCTTGGGGCACCGGTCGGCGATGACGCCGCCGTACAGGCCGAGGAACAGCATCGGCAGGAACTGCAGGGCGGTGGTGATGCCCACCGCGGCGGAGGAACCCGTGAGGCCGAGGACCAGCCAGTCCTGGGCTATTCGCTGCATCCAGGTGCCGGTGTTCGACACGACCTGGCCGGCGGCGAAGAGCCGGTAGTTGCGGATCCTGAGTGAGCTGAACATGCCCCCCTTGCGGGTCAGGGGGGTGGTGCGTGCGTCGTCGTGGCGGTTCGGTGCGGGTGCGGAGTCTGCTCCGGGTCCCGTACTCAAGTGGGTTCGCCTCCTTTGCTCGGGCTACAAGTGCGCGAGTTTCTCCAGTACCGGTGCGGCGGCGCGCAGCGTCGCCCACTCGTCCTCGTCCAGTCGCCCGGCCAGTTCGGCCAGCCAGGCGTTGCGCTTGCGCCGGCTCTCTTCGAGCATGGCCTCGGCCCGCTCGGTCTGTGTGACCACCTTCTGCCGGCGGTCCTCGGGGTGTGGTTCCAGCCTGACCAGTTCCTTGCTCTCCAGCAGCGCGACGATGCGGGTCATCGACGGCGGCTGGACGTGCTCCTTGCGGGCCAGCTCCCCCGGGGTGGCCGAACCGCACCGGGCCAAGGTGCCCAGGACGGACATCTCGGCCGGGCTGAGCGATTCGTCGACCCGCTGGTGCTTGAGCCTCCGGGACAGCCGCATGACACCCGAACGCAACGCGTTGACGGCGTCCGTGTCGGGGTCCGTGCCGGTACTGACGGCGGCGGCGTCCGAGGGCTGCTGAGCGGGATCGGGGACCTCGGGGGAAGAGGTGCGGGACAGGTCCGGCATGTTCATTAGATTAACTCATTATTTCACCTAAGGAAAGTGTGCACGGACGGGCGCACGGGAGCAGCGGGGGCCCAGGGACGGGCCGCGAAGGGGAGCACGGCGACGGGTGCGCGCCCTTGACGCCTTGCGCGACTCGCCGACCCCCAGCGCTTCGCAGCAGTTCCCCGTGGTTCCTAGCAGTTTCATACACGGCTTATTACACTCGGTCCATGACCCCAGCTCGCCGTGGCAGGACCAGCGTCACCAGCGTCTCCCTGCAGACCGAGACCCTGGAAGCCATCCGTGCCCGCGCAGGCCGTCAAGGCGTGTCCGCATATGTGGAGGAGGCTGTTCAGCGGCAGCTCCAGCGGGAGGCGATCGACGACTTCATCGCGTCCGCCGAAGCCGAGCACGGACCGGTCGACCAGGCCGAGGTCGATGCCCGAGTGGAGCGTCTGCGCGCCTTCCACGCTGCCCGCCGGAGCGGATCGGCCCCGGAGAACGCCGCGTGAGCGGCACGCTGGTCCTCGACAGCGAAGCGCTCTCGAAGCTGTGCCGCCGGCACCGCACGATGACCATGTGGCTGGACGTCGCCCGAAGGCTGGACCTCGTGGTGGTGACCAGTGCCGCGACGCTCGTCGAAGCGCGCGACCCCAAAGCGCCACAGGCCGCGTTCGACCACGCGGTATCCCTGACCAAGGTGCGTCCCGTCACCGAGGAGATCGCCCGCGCGGCTGGAAAGCTGCTGACGGCCGAGGGTCTGCACGGCCACAAGTACGCCATCGACGCGATGCTCGCGGCCACCGCGCATGCGGAGCACGGGAACGTCACGGTGATCACCAGCGACGTCGACGATCTGCGTCGGCTCTGCCGGCCCCACATCGCGGTCGAGGCGGTCTGACGCCGGACGGCACGACGGCCGGGGCAGCCGTCGTTCGGCTGTCCCGGCCGTCGTCGTGGCCGCGTTCGGGGAGGGGCTACTTCACGCCCAGCGCGCGCTCGATCGGGTCGAGGAGGAAGTAGACGAGGAAGCAGGCGCCGACGACGTTGAGGAGCCAGGGGATCTCGCGGGCGCGGCGGTCGGCGACGCGGAGGAGGATGAAGGCGAGGACGCCCATGCCGATGCCGTTGGTGATGGAGTAGGTGAACGGCATGGAGACGATCGTCAGGAACGCGGGGATCGCGATCGTGAAGTCGCTCCAGTCGATCTCCCTGACGTTGGCCGCCATGATCAGGAAGCCGACGACGAGGAGGGCCGGGGTCGCCGCCTGGGAGGGGACGACGGTCGCCAGCGGGGTGAAGATCAGGGCGAGCAGGAAGAGGCCGCCGGTCATGAGGTTGGCGAGGCCGGTGCGGGCGCCCTCGCCGACGCCGGCGGTGGACTCGACGAAGCAGGTGTTGGCGGAGGCGGAGCCGAAGCCGCCGGCGGCGACGGCGACGCCGTCCACCATCAGGATCTTGCCCATGTTGGGCAGCTGGCCGTTCTCGTCGGTGAGCCCGGCCTCCTCGCCGACGCCGATGATCGTGCCCATCGCGTCGAAGAACCCGGACAGCAGCACGGTGAAGACGAAGAGGCAGCCGGTGAGCAGGCCCACTTCATGGAAGCCGCCGAAGAGGCTGATGTTCCCGACGAGGCCGAAGTCGGGCGTGGCGACGACGCTGTCGGGGATGCGGGGGATGCTGAGGCCCCAGTTGGCGTCCGGGATCACGGCCAGCTCGTTGATCAGGATCGCCACGAAGGTCATCACGACGATGCCGATCAGGATCGCCCCGGGCGCCTTGCGGACGACCAGGATGAAGGTCAGCGCCAGCCCCGCGGCGAAGACCAGCACCGGCCAGCCGTGCAGCTGCCCGCCCTGACCGAGGCCCAGCGGGACGGTGGTGTGGGCGGCGTCCGGGTTGCGGGTGACGAAGCCCGAGTCGACCAGGCCGATCAGCGAGATGAACAGGCCGATGCCGATGGCGATCGCGCGGCGGAGGCCGTTGGGGATGGCGTCCATGACCCGCTGGCGGAGGCCGGAGGCGACCAGCAGCATCAGGACGAGGCCGGCCAGGACGACCATGCCCATCGCGTCCGGCCAGCTCATCTTGGGGGCCAGCTGGAGCGAGACGACGGCGTTGATGCCGAGGCCGGCGGCGCAGGCGATGGGGACGTTGCCGATGGCGCCCATGAGGACGGTGCTGAGGCCGGCCATCAGAGCGGTGGCCGTGACCAGTTGGGCGTTGTCGAGCTGGTGCCCGAACTTGTCCTGGCCGGCCCCGAGGATGATCGGGTTCAGGATGATGATGTACGCCATCGCGAAGAACGTGGCGAGACCGCCGCGCAGTTCGCGGGCGACGGACGAGCCCCGCTCGGTGATCCGGAACCAGCGGTCGAGCGGACCGCCGGTCGGCGTCGGGGACGGTTGCTGGGCGTCGACCGGTGCGGTGGCCGAGGAGGGCATGCGGGACCTCAGACGTACGGGACGGGGGCCGAGGCCCACGGAGCGGTTATCAGGGCGGTGTGGTGAGGGGGCCGGATCGGAGCGCGGCTTGTACGTTCATATGAAAGCAACCGATCGGATCCGACTCGTTTCAGTATGAATAAACAAGCCGTGAATTGCTATCTCCGCGCGTAGACCCCTATAGGGCCGGGGATCCGGCCAAGATCACCGCGCCCGGACGGACTAGGCTGGCCGCCATGACGAAGTGGACACCCAGGCACGAGGCGCCGGAGCCCCTCGAGGGCAATGTCGTCGCCACCATCACCGGCGGCACGATCGTGTGGTTCGTCCTCTTCGTCGTCCAGCTGCCCTTCTACGGCCGGCTCTCCGACGGCGGCCACCTGTGGTGGCTGTGGACCTGCCTGGCCGGCGGCGGGCTCGGGCTCGTCGGCGTCTGGTACGTCAGGAAGCGGGACGCCGCGATCAAGCGGCACGCGGCGGCGAAGGAGAACGGGCGCAAGACGGCCGAAAGCGTTCCTTCGGAAGGTGAAACGGGCTGAACGCCCGTACCGTCGGATGCATGAGCGATCCGGCGCAGACCGCGGGCAAGGCCGCGGAAGGGGCCACGGACGGGGCCACGGACGGAGCCGCACGCGACGCTCCCGCCCGCTCGTCGTCCCGACACCCCGAGCCGGCCGCGCAGCACCGCGAGCCGGCCGCGCACCCCGGCCTGACCGCCGCCGAGGTCTCCGAGCGCGTCTCCCGGGGCGAGGTCAACGACGTCCCGGTGCGCTCCTCGCGGTCCGTGGGCGAGATCGTCCGGGCCAACGTCTTCACCCGCTTCAACGCGATCATCGGCGTCCTCTTCCTGATCATCCTGGTGGTCGGCCCGCTCCAGGACGGCCTCTTCGGCTTCGTCATCGTCGCCAACACCGCGATCGGCATCCTCCAGGAGCTGCGCGCCAAGAAGACCCTCGACTCGCTCGCCGTCATCGGCGAGTCCAAGCCGACCGTCCGCCGCGACGGCAAGCCCGTCGCCCTCGCCACCGGCGAGATCGTCCTCGGCGACGTGATCGAACTCGGCCCCGGCGACAAGTGCGTCGTCGACGGCGAGGTGCTGGAGAGCGACGGCCTGGAGATCGACGAGTCGTTGCTGACCGGCGAGGCCGACCCGGTGCTGAAGAAGCCCGGCGACCAGGTCATGTCGGGCTCGTTCGTGGTCGCGGGCGGCGGCGCGTTCGCCGCCACCAAGGTGGGCCGCGAGGCGTACGCGGCGCAGCTCGCCGAGGAGGCGTCCCGCTTCACCCTCGTCCACTCCGAACTGCGCACCGGCATCAGCCGGATCCTCAAGTACGTGACGTGGATGATGATCCCCACCGCCGTCGGCCTGATCATCAGCCAGCTGGTGGTCCAGGACCACGACTGGCGGGAGGCGGTCCGGCGGATGATCGCCGGGATCGTGCCGATGGTCCCCGAGGGGCTGGTGCTGCTGACGTCCGTCGCCTTCGCGATCGGCGTCATCCGGCTGGGCAACAAGCAGTGCCTGGTCCAGGAGCTGCCCGCGATCGAGGGCCTGGCCCGCGTGGACGTCGTCTGCCTCGACAAGACCGGCACCCTCACCGAGGGCGGCATGGACGTCTCCGACCTGCGGCTGCTCGCCGACATGGAGGAGGCGTACGTCCGCCAGGTGCTCGGCGCCCTCGGCGACTCCGACCCGCGCCCCAACGCCAGCCTCCAGGCGATCGTCGACGCCTACCCCGACGGCGAGGGCTGGCGCTGCGCCGAGGCGCTCCCCTTCTCCTCCGCCCGCAAGTACAGCGGCGCCGAACTCCACTCCCCCGACGGCGAGTCCGGCACCTGGCTGCTCGGTGCGCCCGACGTGCTCCTGCGGGAGGGCGACCGGGCGCTCGGCGAGGTCGAGGAGCTCAACTCGCAGGGCATGCGCGTCCTCCTGCTCGCCCGCGCCGCCGACGGCCGCGCCCTGGACGACCCGCGCGTCACCGAGGACGTCAGCCCGGCCGCCCTCGTCGTCCTCGAACAGCGGCTGCGGCCCGACGCGGCCGACACCCTGCGCTACTTCGACGAACAGAAGGTCGCCGCCAAGGTCATCTCCGGCGACAACGCGGTGTCCGTCGGCGCGGTCGCCGCCAAGCTCGGGCTGCCCCGCGCGGAGTCGCCCGTCGACGCGCGCAAGCTGCCCTCCGGGCGCGAGGACATGGGCAAGGCGCTCGACGAGGGGTCGGTTTTCGGCCGCGTCACGCCGCGGCAGAAGCGGGACATGGTCGGCGCGCTCCAGGCGCGCGGGCACACGGTCGCGATGACCGGCGACGGCGTCAACGACGTGCTGGCGCTGAAGGACGCGGACATCGGCGTCGCCATGGGCGCCGGTTCGGAGGCGACGCGGGCCGTCGCGCAGATCGTGCTGCTCAACAACAGCTTCGCCTCGCTGCCCTCGGTGGTCGCCGAGGGGCGCAGGGTCATCGGCAACATCACGCGGGTGGCCACGCTCTTCCTGACCAAGACCGTCTACTCGGTGCTGCTGGCCATCCTCGTCGTCTGCACCCGGGTGCCGTACCCCTTCCTGCCCCGGCACCTGACGCTGCTGTCCACCCTGACGATCGGTGTCCCCGCCTTCTTCCTGGCCCTGGCGCCCAACAAGGAACGCGCCAAGCCGAACTTCGTCCGGCGGGTGATGCGGTACTCCGTCCCGGCCGGGCTCATCGCGGGCCTCGCCACCTTCGCCACCTACCTGCTGGCCCGCCACCACTACTCGGGCGCCGGCGCGCTCGACGCGGAGACCAGCGCGGCGACGCTCACCCTGTTCCTGATCTCGATGTGGGTGCTGGCGATCATCGCCCGGCCGTACACGTGGTGGCGGGTGCTGCTGGTCGCGGCGATGGGGGTGGCTTTCCTGGTGGTGCTGGGGGTGCCGTGGCTCCAGCGGTTCTTCGCGCTGAAGCTGGTGGGGACGACGCTGCCGTGGGCGGCGGTGGGGATCGCGGCGGTGGCGGCGGCGGTGCTGGAGGCGGCGTGGCGGTGGGTGGGGCGGCGGTTCCCGGCGTGAAACGGCGGTAGCGCGGCGGGCGACCGGAAGCGGTGCCCGCCGACCACCTTCAGCAGTGAACTCACCCGGATGGAGGCCGCTCGTCCTCCAGGAAGTCCCGCAGCTTCTCGCGCAGCTCCGGCGTGTCCTCGTGCTGATGCACGGAGACGGCGTGCTCGGCCGCGGCCCGCAGGACCTCGTCCTCCTCGCCGGAGATGGTGAGCGTGCAGTGCGACTCGCTGGGGTACTTGCGGCAGTCCGCCACTTTCCTGGTCATCTCTGCCTCCCGGATCCCGGACCGGATCGGTACTTCCAGCGTAGGACGGGAGCCACGCCGCCTCAGTCGCCGAGCACCCGCCGCACGTGCGCGGCCAGCGCCGCGCGCAGCCGCTCCGGATCCTGGCCGCGCTCGCCGACGAGGTGCTCGACGAGGTCGGCGCGGACGGCGGCGAGGAGCGCGTAGGCGGTGAAGGACGCGTCGTCGTCGGATCCGCCGGGCAGCCGCCCCCGCCCCCCGACGGGACCGTGCGGTCAGGGGGCGCCCCGCGGCCGGCCCCGGTCCGGCGCGCGCCCGGGTCCCGTCGGCGGATCCACCGACGCCCCGCGCGCGGCGCGGCTCAGCGGCGCTGCGCCCGCTCGTAGACGGCCTTCGCGACCGCACCGAAGCGGGGGCCGGACATCGTCCGGCTGCCGTCCGGGGAGTCGCCGTGGCTGTTGACCGACACCAGCGTCCCCAGGCCGGACTTGGCGTCGAAACCGGCCAGCCAGGGGCCGCCGCTCGACCCGCCCGCCATGTCGCAGGGCATGACCAGCTCGTCGTCGGGCCCCGCCTTCGTCGTCCCCGCGCAGGTCAGCAGCTCCTCGCCGCGCTGCGGGCGGGACGCCGGGTAGCCGAAGGACGTCACCTTCACGCCCGGCTTCCGGTCGAACGCGATCGACTGGCCGCCGACCGCGTCCGTCAGTTTCTTCCCCTTGACCGGGTCGACGGTCAGCGCGGCAACGTCGCCGACGGCGTCCTTGGCCCAGGAGGCGGGCGTCACGGTCCCGGAGACCGGGAAGACGCCGTACGGGCGCTTCCCCTTGTCGTAACCCGGCACGAACACGAGGTCCGTGTACGTGTTGACGGGCGAGGCCGGGCGGCGGACGCAGTGTGCGGCCGCCATCACCACGGAACGGTTGCCGCTGCGAACGGCGGTGGCGGTGCACCAGGTGTCCTCACCACTGGCGTTGACGAAGAACAGCCGGCCGACGGTCTTCATCCGCACGCCCTTCCAGGGCTTCGCCAGCGGGCCGGTCTTCCCCAGGTCCACGGCCTGGCCGGTCTTCCGTATCCGCTCCGGCGTCCAGTAGGCGAGCGCCTCCTTGCGCTCCTTCGCCGTGTACGTGACCTCGGCGACGGCCGGCGCGGCGGCGGTCCGGCCGGCAGGGGCCGGGCCGGCGGCGGAGGCCGCCGAGGCGGCGGGAGCGGCGCCGAACGTCGCGGCGGCGGCCAGGACGGCGGCTGCGAGCCTGCGGTGGGCGGGGCGGGGAGCGCGCATGGGGGGTGGTGTCTCCTGACGGGGCGTTAGGGACGGCTGTGTCGGGCGGGGAGACGAGCGGGGGAGCGATGCGGTTCCCGGGGCGGCGCCCCTGCGCGCGGGCCCGCCGGGCCGGGCTCTTCCGGGCGGACCCCTCCGCACCGGAGTGCTTCCGCGCCGGGCCCTTCCCGCGACGCCCACGCCGGGCGGCGACCCGCGTCCGGATCTCCCTGCCGGCGGGCCGGCCCATGCCCGTCGGACCGGCCCATGCCCGTCGGGCCAGCCCATGCCCGTCGGGCCAGCCCATGCCCGTCGGGCGTCGAAGGCCATCAGGACCCGTCAGGACCCGTCAAAATCCGTCAGGCACCCGCCCGGGGCCCACCCCCGCCCCACCGCGCCTCCTCCCCCTCAGCCTATGCGCGGCAACGGATCCCGCAGCTCGGCGAAGAGGGCCAGGAACACCTCGTAGTCCGGCACGTCCCCCATCTCCCGGGTGCACTTCCTGGTCCAGCCGCCGGCCAGTTCCACCGTCACCCAGCCCTCCTTCACCCGCGCCGGCCCGACGCGCTCCCACGGAACCGGCTTCTTCCCCTTCCAGATCAGGCCGCCGGGGGCGAGGCCGAAGTCCCCGAAGAAGACCTCGTGCCCCTGCCGGAGCCGTTCCCGGTCGGCCGGCAGCCGCCGGGCGGCGACGTGCTTGCGGAGCGCCTCGCCCAGCCCGTAGTACCGGTGCCCGTGGTCACCCTCGCGCTTGTAGTAGGCGTCGAGCTTCAGCGAAGCGCCCTTCGCGCAGGCGACCGTGAAGGTGAAGTACATGGCGTCGTGCTGGCCGTTGTACGTGCGGTGGGTGACCCTCGCGGCCACCTCCGTCATGTCGTCGAGATGGAACGCCAGCGCCGGCTTCCCGTGGTTGTGGCGGACGACGCCCCGCGCGAACTCATAGACCCGGTTGGGTCTTTTGTGCGACACGCCGTTCGTCAGCGCGTACACCTCGAGCAGCTCGCCCAGGTCTCGGCGTTCGGCGGCCTCCCGGGCCTCCGGCGTGAAGACGCGCCAGTCGCCTTCCCTCGGCAGCAGTATTTCCGGCATGCGGCACCCCCGTGCGTCCGATCGGATACCGGGCAGCGTAGCGCCGGAGGGGCGCACCCGTCCCGCCGTGCTCCGGATTCGCACCACCCGGGCGGGCGGGCCCAGAGAGCGCGCCCCGCCACGCCACCGCGTGCGGCCTCACCCGCGGCAAGGCCGCCTCGTCGTACCGCCGTTGAACGACGTACCACCGTTGAACGACGTACCGCCGTTGAACGACGTCCCGCCGTCGAGCGCGGGCCTCAGTCGAACCACCGGTCCCGCGCCAGCTCGGCCGTCCGCGACGGGTCCTCCAGTAGCGCCGCGGCCTCGAAGCGGCGGGACCAGTGGCCGGCGGCCCAGGCGAGGCCGGCGGCCACGCCCTCCAGGGTGGTGGCGTGCAGGACGCCGTCCGGGCCGTACCGCCAGTCCAACTCCACGCCGTCGACGACCAGTTCCTCGTGCTCGACGTACGTCGTCGGCGCGGTCGGCAGCAGGACGCGGACGCCGTCGGGGACTTCGCGCGTCTCCCCGGCGCTCGCCTCCACCACCGCGGGCACCGCCTCGCTCAGCCGTCGCACCTGCAACAGCTCGGCCAGGTCCGCGGCGCGGTCCGGGCGGACGGGGAGCAGCGGCAGTCCGGCGGCGAGCGGGAGGAGGTCGGGGGCGTCGGCGACGAGCGCGTCCGCCGCGTCGACGACGCGCACCTCGCCGTCGACGACGGCCCGCAGTTCGTCGGGGAGGGTCACGTCCTCCGGGTCGAGCGCGGCCAGCAGGCCGTAGAGGGCGTGCAGGCGGTCGGCGCGCACCGGACGCTCGGGGTCGGCGAGGCGGGCCAGCAGCTCGGCGGCGCCGCCCGGTTCGTCGAGCAGGGCCGCGGCGGTGGTGCGGACGCCGAGGGCGCGCAGCACCTGCTCGTCGGCGAAGCCGGACGCGTCCGCCTCCTCGTACAGCCCCTCCAGCAGCGGGTCGCCGCCGGCCGCGCGCAGCCCGGCGGGGCGGCGGCCGTCCAGGACCGGGTGGCCGCGCAGCCACCAGGCGGTGTACGGGCGGACGCTCTCCGTCGTGCCGTCCGGCAGCAGGACGCGCACGGGCGCGGTGAGCGCGTCCCGCAGCGGCGGCCTGGCCAGCATGGCGAGGGCCCGCGGCCAGGCGTCGTCGTCGACGAGGTCGAGGTCGCGGACGGCGGTGAGCTCCGTGGCCACGGGCGGCACGGGCGTCTCGGGGAGCCCGTCGAGGACGTCCTCGCACCACACGTCGACGGCGTCGAGCAGCCCGGCGTCGTCGGGCTCGGGGAAGTCGCCGTCGCGCGGCTCCAGTTCGTCCGGGTCGAGGACGACGTCGGTCGCCCGGACGAGGGCGAAGTCGGCGAGGACGCCGACGGCGGTGAGCGGCTGGGCGCCCCAGCGCTCGGCGAGGTCGGCGTCGCAGGCGGCGAGTTCGCCGGGGCGGATGACACTCTCGAACGGGCTGCCCGGGAGGACGAGTTCGCCGGCGGGGGCGAGTTCGCCGTCCTCGTCGGGGAGGGCGAGCGCGGCGAGCCACGGCTCGTCGCCGGGGGCGAGGTTGGCGTCGCGGACGAGCGCGAGGACGGTGTCGGCCAGCTCGTCGGGGTCGAGGGCGTCCTCGTCCCAGACCTCCGCCGCGTCGAGCGAGCGCGCCACCGCGGCCCGCACCTGCGGGGTGGTGAGCACCGCGCGCGGCGAGGACGGCGTGGCGCCGAGCTTCTCCAGCAGCGGGTGGGCCGCCGCCGGGTGGGCGATCTTCAGGCCGAGGCGGGACAGCCGTTCCGCGCCGGACGCCGCCTCGGCGTCGGCGGGCGGCAGCAGCACCTGGCGGGGGCCGACCGTGGTGCGGTTGCCGTCGGCGAGGGGGACGGGGAGGCCGCTCAGCCGGTCGGGGTCGACCCCGGCGAGGCTGTCGTACAGCCGCCACCACCACTCCGCCGTCCGCTCGACGCCCGCGAGCCGGTCGATCGTCTCCCCCAGCGACACCCGCGCCACACCGAGCGCGCGCAGCTCGTGGCGGCGCTCCAGCCCCGCCGGCAGCAGGCTGCGGAACAGCTCGCCGAGCACGGCGACGGTCCCCGCGCCCGCGCCCTCCACGACCTCGGCCTCGTCGGGGCGCAGCGCGTACGCCTCCTCGTCCTCGGGCGCGTTCGGCACGGCGGCGGACGCGCTCGGCAGGAACGCCACCCTCGGCAGCCGCTCCAGCACCAGGCTGCGCAGCTCCGCGTCGAGCGGGCTCTGCGCCAGCGGCGACGGGACGAGGTCGAGGATGCCGGCCGACACCGGCCGCCAGTCGCGCAGCAGCGCCGTGTACGCCTCGGCGGCGCGGCCCACGAGGAAGTCGGTGAGCGGGCCGGGCGCGGCGTGCCGGCGCGTCGGGTCCATCGGGAACGTGGCGATCAGCAGGGCGGGCAGGCCCAGCGGCTCGTCCGTCGGGGTCGGCGCGTGCAGCACCGGCGCGGTACGGGGGCGGACCGGCGCGCCGTCCGCGCCCACCGGGACGGCCCAGGTCAGCGCCCAGTTCGGGCGCAGCCGTTCCTCGATCGGGCGGTCGGCGAGCAGCGCCGGGTCCACCCGCCCGCCGGCCCGCTCGACGCGCCAGCGGGTGGTCTCCCCCGCGCTGTCCTCGACGATGACGTGCCCGGCCTCCTGACGTGTCGTCAGCGTCCGGGGGGCCGCGCCGGGCAGCTCGACGACCACCTCCCGCAGCCCGGGGAGGGCGAGCAGCAGCGCGTCGTCCACGCCGGCGAGCAGCCGCTCGGCGAGGTCCTGGGCGGCGCCGTCGCGCAGCGGCAGCACGACCACGGTGTCGTAGCCCTCGGGGGCCGCGCCCTCGGCCGGCAGCGGCAGCCGGAGCAGCGGGACGTGGCCCTCGCGGCGGCGCAGCTCGTCGCCGAGCGCGGGCGCGCCGGCCGCGGCCTGCTCCGCGAGCCCACGCGCCTCGGCCAGCGACCAGCGGACACCGCCCGAACGGCTGAGGACGGCGGGCTCGTCGCTGACGGCCAGGACGGCCGCGAAGCCGACGCCGAAGCGGCCCGCCGCGTCCGTCTCCTCCCGCTTGGCCGACGCCCGCAGCGTCGACAGCGACTCCACGCCCACCGGGTCCAGGGCCGCCCCGGTGTTCGCCGCCGCGAGCACGGCCGGACCGTCGCCCTCGGCCGGGTGCAGCGTCAGCCGCAGCCGGCCGGACACCCCCGCCCGCGCGGCCGCGTCGGACGCGTTCTGCGCCAGCTCGACGACGAGACGGTCCCGGTAGCCGCCGAGCGCCAGGTCCTCCTCGGCGTTGGCGTCCTCCCTGAACCGGGCCGCCGACGCGGTCCAGGCGTCCAGCACCCCCCGGCGGAGGCGGCCGGTACCGAACGGGTCCGTCGCTGTGCCGCTCACGTCGTCTCGTCTCCTCTGCGTACACCTTTGCCCACAGGGTGAGCCTTGCAAGGGTGAACGTACCGTGCGGGTGTTCGCGGGGTGGCGGGATGGGGCGGCCGGGGGCGACCGGACGGGGCCCCCTCGGCCCGCACCCGCACGGATCGCCCGGAAACGCGCACGGCGCGGTCGAGGCCGCCTCCGGCAGGCCGATCTATGGTCAGGTCCCTCAAGTGCGCCGGAAGAGGCGCACACTGACGCGCGAGGAGTTGACGTGGGGTACAGGTCGCACGGATGGAAGCGCACGCTCGCTTCGATGGCCGTCGGGTTCAGCGTGCTGGCGGGCGGCATGGTGCTCGCGCCGAGCGCGCACGCCGCCGCCGCGCGGTGCACGGGCGCGATGGCCGCCCCCGATTCCTGGGCCGACCGCTGCACGGTGACCAGCGGCCGGTCCGGCGCGTGGACCAAGTGCGCCGACGGCACGGAGATCTTCGGTCCGCTGCAGCGCAAAGGACGGTACATATTCGCCGGTGAATGCGGCCGCCACGGGCGGTACGTGAGCCACGGGACCTACGACGAGCACCGGAAGATCCACCGGCACCGGCGCGGACACTGACGGCCGCCGGCCCGCGTCCGAAGTGACCGGCCCGCACCCGGAAGGGTGACGGCCGGGCGGAACGCGGCCCGGCTGCCCGCCGGCCTCTTCCGAAAGCCGGACACCGCGACTCTACCGGCGGTAGAATCGCGGTATGGGCAACCCAACGAGCATCAAGACCACCGAAGAGGTCCGCGACCGGTTGCGGGTCCTGGCGGCCGAGCGCGGAACCACCATCACCGAGCTGCTGGCGGAACTCGCGGCGCGCGAGCTCACGGAGGCGGAGCGGGAGCAGCGCGCCGTGGAGGCCGCTCACGAGCTCGGCGTCGAGTACACCGACACGGTGCGCCGAGCCGGCCGGGACGCCTGGGCCGCCATCCGTGCCCACCAGGGGACGGCCGCCGCGTGAACCTCACCGCCGTACTGGACCACACGGCCCTGGCCGCCCTGTACCGGGCCGACCCGTTCTTCACCGGCCTGTACATCGAGACGTCCCGCGGCACCGGCCGCATCCTCGTCCCGTCGCTGGCCGTCGTCGCCGCCGAGCGACGGGTCGCGGGCGCCGGCAAGCACGCCGCTTCCCTGCGCTTCACGGAGTCCGTCCCGTTCACGGAGGCTCACTCCGTGGACGCCCTGCGCTGGCCAGGCGCGGACTGGCCGGTGGCTCACACCGCCGCCATCGCCTGGCAGGCCGTCACGGCGGGAGAGCCCGTCACCGTCCTGTCCCTGCAGCCCGACCTGTACGCGGAGACCGGGATCACCCCGCTGAACCCCCACTGACCCGCAGGCTGCCGCGCGCGCCTCGCAACCTCCGCCGGGCCGCCGGGCCCTGGCCGGCGGCACGTCCGGCAGGACGGACGCCCCGGACACCCCGGACGGGTGACCGGCCGGGCGGTCCTCGGTTCCCGCCGTCCGCGTCCCCGCCCCGCCCGAGCGGGGCTAAGCGTGGCCGAGGTCCTCGTCGCCCGCCGTCGCGTCGTCCATGGGCAGCAGGTCGACGACGGTCTCGTCGATGACGGGGGCCGCCGGGCGCGGCGGCTTGGGCATGACGGCCGCTTCGGAGTGGCCGCCGCAGCCGTAGGAGAGGGAGACGACGTGGCCGTCGGCGGCGCCGAACTCGTTGCCGCAGACGCCGAAGGCCTGGCCGAGGGAGCCGCCGATGGGGACGAGGAAGCCGCAGCTCACGCAGGAGGCGGGGGCGGCCTGGGCCATCGGGGTCTTGGCGCCGTGGGACTCGTCCCAGCGGTCGGCGGCGATGTGCAGGCCGTAGCGGGACAGCACGCGGGCGCGGCGCATGCCGAGCTCTTCGGCGAGCGAGGTGAGGGAGCCGCGCGCGGGGGCGCTCGGCTGGGCGGCGGGCGAGCCGGCCGCCACCTCGGCGTCCTCCGCGTCGGCGAGGTCGGTCAGCTCGTGGGAGAGGACCTCCGGGGAGCGGACGGAGTTCGGCGGCGGCTCCTCGGCGCCCGTCCAGCCGGGCTCCAGCCGCAGGTCGTCGGCCTCGGTGGGGAGCAGGTCGCCGGGGCCGAGGTCGCCGGGGCGCAGCCGCTCGCTCCAGGGCACCCATTCGGGGGCCATGAGGGCGTCGGGGCCGGGCAGCAGGACCGTCTCGTCGAGCGTGACGTTCTTGGCGCGGGAGGCGCGGGCGACGGTGACGGCCCAGCGCCAGCCGCGGTAGCCGGGGTCGAGGCAGCGGAAGTAGTGCGTGACGACGCGGTCCCCGTCGGCGGAGACCTCGACGTGGTCACCGACCTGCCCGGGGTGCGCGGCCTCCTCGGCCGCCGTACGGGCCAGTTCGACCGCCTCGGCGCACAGGCGGTCCGGGGTACGGCTTCGCATCGCAGCACTCACAAGAATCGATTCTCTCTTCCACGCCGTCTCACGAGTGCGCCAGCCGAGCGGCCGGGTCGGCGGACGGAGCGGACCGGAGGACCGCGTCGACGTCCGCGCCCGAACGGCCTCGGGCGCACCTGGTCATGTCCATTCTGCGGGATCGAGACTCGGCGCGCGGCCAAGAACGACCGCTGGTGGCGCGTGGGGCACGCTACCCCGGGTGACCACCCGGGCGGTACCCGGGTTTCGGTGAGCTCCCCGGGTCGCTCCGGTACGCCCCCGGGAGCGCGGTGCGCGGTCGCCCCCGGGAGCGCGGTGCGCGGTCGCCCCCGGGAGCGCGGTGCGCGGTCGCCCCCGGGAGCGCGGTGCGCGGTCGCCGCCGGGAGCGTGGTGCGCGGTCGCCGCCGGGCCGGGCGCGCGCGTCCGCCGAAAGCGACCGTGCCGGGAGTGCCGTACTCCGCTCCTGGTGGGGCAAGATGACGTGGTGGGTGTCATCCGGTCAGCACATGGCGGTCCGCTCCGCCGGGGCGGCCGGAGCGTCGGGCGTGCCCTGCGCGCGCCCGTCACGTTCGCCGCCCGCGGCATCCGCAAGGCGACGAACGCGCACGGGGCGGGCGAGTCGGGCCTGGCCAAGCTGATCGAGCTGCACGCGGTGCACTCCGCGGGCGACATGCTCATCACCATCGCGCTGGCCTCCACCGTCTTCTTCTCCGTCCCCACCGACCAGGCCCGCGGCCGGGTGGCGCTGTACCTGGCGATCACCATGGCCCCGTTCACCCTGCTGGCCCCGGTGATCGGGCCGCTGCTGGACCGGCTCCCGCACGGGCGCCGGGCCGCGATGGCCGCGGCGATGATCACCCGGGTGGTCCTGGCGCTGACCATGACCGGCGCGGTCGCCACCGGCGGCCTGGAGCTCTATCCGGCGGCCCTCGGCGTCCTGGTGGCGTCCAAGGCGTACGGGGTGGTGCGGTCGGCCGTCGTGCCACGGCTGCTGCCACCGCGGATCTCGCTGGTGAAGGCGAATTCCCGGGTGACACTCGGGGGGCTGCTGGCCACAGGACTGGCGGCCCCGCTCGGAGCGGGGCTGCACCAGCTGGGGCCGGCCTGGCCGCTGTACGGCGCGTGCGTCGTGTTCCTGCTCGGCGCCTACCTGTCGCTGTCGCTGCCGCACGCGGTCGACTCGGCGAAGGGCGAGGCCCGCGCCCGCCTGGCGTCGAACGAACACCGGCACCACCGTCCCCACCTCCCGCAGCGCAGCCGGCGCCCCCGGCCCGCCCCGGGCCGGCGCGGCGACCCCGGCGTGTGGCGGGCGTGGCGGGAGCGACGGGCGGTCCGGGACCGCCGGCCCAAGCCGGGGCTCCGTACCGTCGGCCGCTCGGTGCTGCACGCCCTCCAGGCGAACAGCGCGCTCCGCATGCTGTCCGGATTCCTCACCTTCTTCCTGGCGTTCCTGCTCCGCGTCCACCCGCTGAGCGGCCTGAGCCCGGCGTTCTCGCTGGGCATGGTCGCGGTGGCGGCCGGCGGCGGGAACGCCCTGGGCACCGCGATCGGCGCGCTGCTGCGCTCCCGCGGCCCGGAGAAGACGATCGCCGTCGTCCTCACCGCGGCGCTGGCCTCGACGGTCGTCGCGGCGGTGCTCACCAACGCGTTCTTCATCGTCCTCGTCGCGGCGGTCGCGGGCATCTCGCAGGCGCTGGGCAAGCAGTCGCTGGACTCGCTGATCCAGCGCGACGTCCCGGAGGAGGTCCGGACGTCCGCGTTCGCCCGGTCCGAGACGCTGCTCCAGATGTCGTGGGTGCTCGGCGGCGGCATCGGCATCCTGCTGCCGCTCAACGGAGTGCTCGGCATGGCGGTGGCCGCCGGGTTCCTCGCGCTGGGCGTGGCGACGGCCGTCCGGGGGCTGCTGACGGCGGCCCGGCGGGGGACGCCGCATCCGCGGGTGGCGTGACTCGGTCGCGTGATTCGCGAGGGCGTTCGCGACGGCATTCGCGACGGCGTGACGCGGCTCGCCGCACCCGCGCGTCACGGGATTGACGTGGCCATATAGCCTGCCCGCATGACCGCTGCGTTTTTCCGGGGCAGAAGCCGCCGCGCCGCTGCCGCTCTCGGGGCCGTGACCTTCGGGGTCGTCGCCCTCTCCGCCTGCGACAAGCCGACTCCGCTGACGACCCTGACCGTCGGCAAGTCCGAGGTCCACTCCGAGGCCGCCTGCTACAACGGCAAGGGCGGCCTCGACGAGGATGACTTCGGCGACTGCCTGAAGGAGAACGGCAAGACCATCAAGGCGACCATCGACGACAACCTGCACTTCGGCGTCGACCCCAAGGTCGCCAAGAAGGGCTGGACCGTCTTCGTCAACAACCAGCAGACCGGCCGGTCCACGAAGACGTACCGCACCCTCCCCGCCCGCACCTTCCTGCAGGGCGCCGAGGAGGCGAAGATCAGCATCGTCATGTTCGGCGACGGCAAGCCGTACGGCATCTGGAACTACACGCTGAAGAACGACAGCTGACGATGCGCGTCCTCGTCGTCACCGCCGTCGCCGCCGAGCGCTCGTCCGTGACGGCCGCCGCCGGTCCGGCGGAGCCCGAGGAGCTCGCGCTGCCCGGCGGCGCCGTCCTGCACCGGATACCGGCGGCCGGCGTGACGTACGACGTGCTGGCGGCCGGGGTGGGCCCCGCCGCGGCGGCGGCCGGCACGGCCACGGCCCTGACGACGGCGGCGCTCGCCGGCGCCCCGTACGACCTGGCGGTCTCGGCGGGCATCGGCGGCGGCTTCGCCCCCGGAGCGCCGCTCGGCGGGCTCGTCGTCGCGCGCCGGATCGTCGCCGCCGACCTGGGCGCGGCCACGGCGGACGGCTTCCTGCCCGTCACCGAGCTGGGCTTCGGCGTCGACGCGCACCCGGTGGACGACGCGCTGGTCCGCGCGGTCGGCGCGGCGACGGGCGCCGAGCCCGGGGCCGTACTGACCGTCTCCACCGTGACCGGCACGGCGGCCCGCGCCGCCGAACTGGCGGCCGCGCACCCGGACGCCCTGGCCGAGGCCATGGAGGGCTTCGGCGTGGCCGAGGCCGCGGCGGCACACGGGGTGCCGGTGCTGGAACTGCGGGCCGTCTCCAACGCGGTCGGCCCGCGCGACCGGGCCGCCTGGCGCATCGGGGACGCCCTCGCCGCGCTGACGGAGGCGTTCCGGGCGGTGGGGCCGGCGCTGGCGGAGGCCGTGATTCCGGCTGCGGAGGCCGTGCACCCTGCCGGGGAGGCCGTGCACCCTGCCGCGGAAGCCGCCGTGGAAACCTCCGTGGAAGCCCTCAGGGAACCAGCCGAGGAAGGTCACCGAGCCTGATGGACCAGCCGATCCGCATCGCCTACTCCCCCTGCCCCAACGACACGTTCGTCTTCGACGCCTGGGCACACGGCCGGGTCCCCGGCGCGCCGCCCCTGGACGTGACGTTCGCGGACATCGACGTCACCAACGGCATGGCCGAGCGCGGCGAGCTGGACGTGCTCAAGGTGTCGTACGCGGTGCTGCCCTGGGTGCTGGACGAGTACGCCCTGCTGCCCTGCGGCGGCGCGCTGGGGCGCGGTTGCGGGCCACTGGTGCTGACCGCCGGCGGGATCACCGACCCGGCGGAGCTGGCCGGCCGGACGGTCGCGGTGCCGAGCGAGCGCTCGACCGCCTACCTGCTGTTCCGCCTGTGGGCGGCGGCCGAGGTGCCGGGCGGCGTGGGCGAGATCGTCGTCCTGCCGTTCCACGAGATCATGCCGGCGGTGCGGGACGGCAAGGTGGACGCCGGTCTGGTCATCCACGAGGCCCGGTTCACGTACGCGAACTACGGGCTCACCCGCCTCGCCGACATGGGCGAGCACTGGGAGGCCACCACCGGCCTGCCCATCCCGCTCGGCGCGATCATCGCCAAACGCTCGCTGGGCGCGGAGACGCTGCGGCGGCTGGCGGAGGCGGCCCGGACGTCCGTGCGGATGGCCTGGGACGACCCGGAGGCGTCCCGGCCGTACGTCATGGAGCACGCGCAGGAGATGGACCCGGCCGTCGCCGACCAGCACATCGGGCTGTACGTCAACGAGTTCACCGCCGGCCTCGGGGAGAGCGGCTACGCGGCGGTCCGCGGCCTGCTGACCCGGGCGGCGGCGGAGGGGCTGGTACCGGCCATCGGACCGGACGCGCTCGCGTTCGTCTGAGCCGCTCGGGGTATTCGGTACCCCAACGCGCCCGGAAGTATCCGGCGTTCACCGGACGGGTCTTGGGCGACCTCGACCCGTCCGGAGGGCCGTCGACCGGCCTGGTCAGACGTCGACCGGCGTCAGACGTCGACCGGCGTCAGACGTCGAGCTGGTCGGCCACCGCCCGCAGCATGCCGGCGATCTTGGAGCCCGACGCCTTGTCGGGGTAACGCCCCCGCTCCAGCTGCTGGGTGACGTTCTCCAGGAGCGTGGTCAGGTCCTGCACGATCGAGGCCAGCTCGTCCGGCTTACGGCGCTGCGCCGCCGCCACGGACGGGGTCGGTTCCAGGAGCGTCACGGTGAGGGCCTGGTCACCGCGCTGCCCGGCGACGACGCCGAACTCCACACGCTGGCCTGGCTTGAGGGCGTCGACCCCGTCCGGAAGCACCGAGGAGTGCACGAAGACGTCTCCGCCGTCGTCACGGGAGAGAAAGCCGAAGCCCTTCTCGCTGTTGAACCACTTGACCTTGCCGGTAGGCACGTCTGTCCTCGTCCTCGTACTCGTCGGAAATCGGAAACGGTCGGAATGTATCGGAAACGGTCGGTAAATGTGGGAAGTTATCGAAACATAGGAAAGCAAGTGAAAACGGCGCCGGATAGCACGGCAGCGGGCCGCTGGACCCGCCGTAACCAAGGCTAATGGTCCCGGGCCCGGTGACAAGACGTCCTCAGGTCGTACCTCTGCGCGTCCGGCGCGCCTCCGATGCTCTCCGCTCCCGCCCCGCCGCCGGGCGGTCCTTCCGCACCGTTCCTGGTCACGGCCCTGACGGGCAGCCGCGGGCCCGCGCCCGCCACAAGGCAACTACCCTGCTCGGGTGAGCAACGAAACGCCCCGGGCCGGGGATCTGCTGGTGCGCGCTGGCGCGATCGTCTTCCTGGTGGGCGCCGTGGCCACGATGGCCACCGTCGCCCCCCTCTTCCTCGGCGCCGACCCACTGCCGTCGGCCGCCTACTTCGTGTGCATGCTCATGGGTGTCGGCTTCGTCATCGCCGCGGCCGGGGTCCTGCGCACCGCCGCCGACCAACGGCGGCGCGCACGGGAGGCGTCGGCGGCGCGCTGACCTCGGGCGGCGGCCGCCTGGGGCGGGTGGGCCTGGGCAAGTGGTCCTGGGCGGGTGCGCCTGGGCGGGTGCGCCTGGGCGGGTGCGCCTGGGCGGGTGCGCCTGGGCGGGTGCGCCTGGGCGGGTGCGCCTGGGCGGGTGCGCCTGGGCGGGTGCGCCTGGGCGGGTGCGCCTGGGCGGGTGCGCCTGAGCGGTCAGGCCGAAGCCCCCGCTCCCGCAGCTCCCGCCGCGCCCGCCGTTCCCGCCTCCACTGCCGCCCGGTGGGCGCGGAGCCAGCCGGGGAAGTCCGCGAGCCCGTCGAGGACGACGTCCGCGCCGGCGGCGCTCAGTTCGCCGGCCGGGCAGGGGCCGGTGGCGACGGCGACCGACAGGGCGCCGGCCGCGTGCGCGCCCCGGACGTCGCCGGTGTGGTCGCCGACGTAGACGCCGGCGGCGTGCTCGCGCAGTGCGACCGCCTTCTGCTCGGCCCACAGGTCGCCGATCAGCGCGTCCGGTTCCAGGGCCAGGTGGTCGAGGTGCAGCCGGGCGTTCCCGCCGTGCTTGGCGGTGACGACGATCGACCGGCCGCCGAGTTCCCGTACGGCGGCGATGGCCTCCCGGGCGCCGGGCATCGCGAGGGAGGCGGTGATGGCGAGCTCCCGGTACAGGGCGCGGTAGCGGTCGGCCACCTCCGGCACGTCCGCCTCCGGGAACCACTCCCGCAGCTCCCACACCAGCGGCGGCCCGAGCCGGCCGACCGCCAGTTCGGCGTCGATGTACACCCCGGTCTCGGCGGCCAGGGCCTCGTAGGTCGTCCGGATCCCCGGCCGGGAGTCGATCAGGGTCATGTCCAGGTCGAAGCCGACGGTGAAGGGGGCGGCCGGCACGGCGGCGCTGGGCTGCGTGGTCATGCGGTTCATTGTGCGCAATGAGGTGGGTGGGGGGTGGCCGCGGGGGCGGCCGGACGAAGTCCCCCGCGCGCCCGTGTACGCGCCCCGGCCGCATGCCCCTCCTCGGCGCCCCCGCCCCCGCCGTAGACTTAGCCTGCCCTAACTCGGGCCTTTCGGTCAGAGCGTCGTGGACGTGCGTCCGTGTGCGTTCGCGTGCGTTCGCGTGCGTCGAAGTGCACGCACTGCCGCCGCCCGTCGCCCGTCCGCCCTGTTTGCCACCCGTCCCCCACCGAGAGAGCCGCCGGAACCGCGCCGTGGAAGCCATATCCGCCCCACCCGACCCGGTCGGCTCCCCCGCCCCGCCGCCACCGCCCGTCACCGTCCGCCGTCGCGTCGGCTGGACGGCCGCCGCCGTCGTGGCGCTGCTTGCGGCCGTGGTGCTCAGCCTGGCCGTGGGCAGCCGGACGATCCCGCCGGACCGCGTCCTCGACGCGCTGCTGCACGGCGGGGACGACACCACGGCCGGCGTCGTCCGCTCGCTGCGGCTGCCGCGCACGCTCATCGGCCTGATGACCGGCGCCGCCCTCGCCATGGCCGGGGTGGTCATGCAGGGCGTCACCCGCAACCCGATCGCCGACCCGGGCATCCTCGGCGTGAGCCAGGGCGCCTCGCTCGGCGTCGTCCTCGCCATCGCCGTCGCCGGGGTGCACACCCTCACGGGGCAGGTGTGGTTCGCGTTCGCGGGGGCGGCGGTGGCGTCCGTCGCGGTGTACGCGATCGCCTCGCGCGGGCGCGGGGGCGCGTCCCCCGTCAAGCTGGCGCTCGCCGGGGCGGCGATCAACGCGCTGCTGGTCTCGGTGATCTCCGGCGTGCTGACCACGCGGGCGTCCGCGCTGGAGGAGTTCCGGTTCTGGCAGATCGGCTCGCTGGCCGGCCGGGACCACGCGATCGTCGGCCAGATGTGGCCGTTCCTGCTGGTGGGCGCTGTGCTGGTGCTGTCCGTCGCGCGCGGCCTCGACGCGCTCGCGCTCGGCGAGGACGTGGCGCGCGGTCTCGGCCGCAACGTCGCGGCCGTCCGGATCGCCGCCGGCACCGGCGCGACCGTCCTCACCGGCGTCGGCGTCGCCGCCGCCGGGCCGATCGCGTTCGTCGGTCTGGCCGTGCCGCACATCGCCCGGGCGCTCGTGGGCGGCGACCACCGCCGGCTGCTGCCGATGGCGGCGCTGCTCGGGCCGGTCGTGCTGCTGCTCTCCGACGTCGTCGGGCGGGTGATCTACGCGGACAGCGAGGTGCCTGCGGGTGTGATGACGGCCCTCATCGGCCTCCCGTTCCTCGTGGGCCTCGCCCGGCGCAGGAAGGTGGCGGCATGACGGCGCAGCAGCGGACGGACCAAGCCGTCCCCCTCCGCCCCACCGACCACACCCCCCTCCGCCCCACCGGTTACACGGTCCTCCGCACCCGCCGCCCCGGCCGGGCCTCCTTCCTCCTCCACCGCCGCAGTGCGGCCGTCGCCCTCTGCCTGGCGGCGGCGCTGGCCGTGGCCTGCCTGGCGTACCTGTGCGTCGGCGACACCTTCGTCGCGCCGGGCGCGGTCCTGGACGTCCTTCTCGGCCGGCCTTCCCCCGACGAACTGGTCGTCGGCACCTTCCGTCTGCCGCGCATGACCGTCGGCCTGCTGGTCGGGGCCGCGTTCGGCATCGCGGGGGCGCTGATCCAGACCGTGGCCCGCAACCCGCTCGCCAGCCCGGACATCATCGGGGTGTCGCAGGGCGCGGGGGCGCTGACGGTCGGCGCGATGACGTTCGGCGTCACCTCGTACGCGGCGCTCCCGTACGTCTCGACGGCGGGCGGGCTGCTCGCCGCCGCCCTCGTCTACCTCTTCGCGTGGCGCGGCGGGCTGCACGCGGGCCGCTTCGTGCTCATCGGCATCGGCTTCGCCATCGCGCTGCGGGCGGTCACCCAGCTGTTCCTGACCAAGGGCGACTACCTGGTCGCCCAGCAGGCGAAGGTCTGGATGACCGGTTCGCTCAACGGCGCCGGCTGGGACGCGGCGGCGCCGGTGGCGTGGACGCTGCTGGTCCTCGCCGTGCCGCTGTGCTGGGCCGCGCGGGCACAGCGCACGGTCGCGCTCGACGACGCCACGGCCACCGCGCTGGGCGTCCGCCTGAACCGGGTGCGGGCGGGGCTCGTCCTGCTCGGCGTCGTCCTCGCCTCCGTGGCGACGGGCGCGGCGGGCCCGGTGGACTTCGTCGCGCTGCTCGCCCCGCAGATCGCCCGCAGGACGACCCGGACGGCACAGATCCCCCTCGTCTGCTCCGCGCTCACGGGCGCGCTGATCGTCGTCCTCGCGGACCTGCTGGCCCGCAAGCTCTTCGAACCCACCCAGCTGCCGGTGGGTGTCCTCACGGCCGCGGTCGGCGCGCCGTACCTCATCCGGCTGATCATCCGCGGCCGTACGGGAGGAAAGTCGGCATGACGCAGGAGCGGACAGCGATACGGGAGACGTCGTCGGCACGCCTGCGCGCCCGCTCCCTGACCCTCGCCTACGAGAACCGGACGGTCGTGGAGGGCCTCGACCTCGATGTGCCGGACGGCGAGGTGACCGTCGTCATCGGCCCGAACGCGTGCGGCAAGTCGACGCTGCTGCGCGCGCTGGGACGGCTGTTGAAGCCGGTGTCGGGCGCGGTCCTCCTCGACGGCGAGGAGCTGAGCCGCGTCCCCACCCGCCGGCTCGCCACCCGGCTGGGCCTGCTGCCGCAGACGCCCGTGGCACCGGAGGCGATCACGGTCGCCGACCTCGTCGCGCGCGGCCGGCAGCCGCACCAGCGGTGGTGGCAGCAGTGGTCGGAGGCGGACGAGCACGCGGTCGCCGAGGCGATGCGGCGGACGGACGTCGCGGCACTCGCCGACCGCCCGGTCGACGAGCTCTCCGGCGGGCAGCGGCAGCGCGTCTGGATCGCCATGGCCCTGGCCCAGGAGACCGACCTGCTCCTCCTCGACGAGCCGACGACCTACCTCGACATCGCCCACCAGGTCGAGGTCCTCGACCTCGTCCGCCGCCTCAACACCGACCGCGGCCGCACCGTCGTCGCCGTCCTCCACGACCTCAACCAGGCCGCCCGCTACGCCGATCACCTGGTCGCCATGAAGGACGGCCGCGTCGTCGCGCAGGGGCGTCCGGGGGACGTGGTGACGGCGGAGCTCGTCCGCGACGTCTTCGGCCTGGAGTCGGTGGTCGTCCCGGACCCGGTGACGGGCGGCCCGCTGATCGTCCCGGGGCCACCGGCGGCGGCAAGGGCCCGCTGAGGGCCGGGAATGCCGTGGCCGCGGGGCTGAGAATTCCGTAAGTTCCCCCGATGACCTACGACATCGAGCTCGAGCGGACGGAGCAGGGCCTGACGCCCGGCCGCTCCGACGCCGATCCCGGCGTCGGTGACGTCGGCCCCGACATCGGTCATGTGGACCCCGACATCGGCCTGCCACGGCTCCGGCTCACCGGCGAGCAGTGGGCCGCGTGGCACCGCGTCGTGGACCGGGTCTCGCGTGAGTTCGGACCGGTCGGGACCGAGCGGTTCCCGTACAGCCTGATGCTGGAGACCGCGGGGCCGCCGGGCCGCGTGCAGCTCGACTACTACGGGGACAGCGCCACCATCGAGGTGCCGTACCGCCACTCGGGGCCGGCGGCGCTGTCGGTGATGGAACTGGCCTACGGGATCGCCCGCGTCGTCGAGGACGAGACCGGCCTGACGGGCCACGACCACGAGGTGGACCAGCCCACCCGCACCGGCGACCCGGCCAGGGCCGCCGCCCGGATGAGCGGCATCACGGACTGGGCGCAGAGCCACCTGACCCAGCACCTCCCCCCTGTGTCCGCGACTTGACGGCTCCATATCGCTAATCGATAGTATCGAATAGCGATATGGAGCTTGGGTTGCTTGAGCGAGGGGATCGTCATGTCCGAGGCGTCACCGTGGTGGGTGCGGGCCAACAACCACGTGCTGGAACTGGCCGCGGGGCTGGGGGTGCTGCTGGTGGGCCTGTTCAAGGTGGTTTTCCCGCTCCTCGGCGTCACCGGCCCGCTCCCGCCCCTCGCCGACACCCGCACGGTCAGCGTCGCCGCGCCCGCGACCGCGTCCGACGCGGCGGCCTCGGGGCCGGTGACGTTGCGCGGGACCGGCCGGGCCGAACTCGTCTTCCACGACCCGGACTTCGGGGACCGGCTGCTCCTCGCCCTGCCCGGCGTGACCGGCGCGCTCCTGCTGGTCGTGGTCTTCTACGAGCTCCTCCTCATGGCCCGCACCTTTCACGCGGCGGACTTCTTCGCCCCGCGGAACGCGCGGCACCTGCTCGTCATCGCCGGGGCACTCCTCCTGATCGGCACGGTCCCCCCGGCCCTGGACGTCCTGACGACGCACCTCCTGGTCGACGGCACCCCGGTCGAGCCGACCGTCCGCACCCCCTACGCGATGAGCACCGCGGCGATACTGGGAGCCTTGCTGACCGCGGCCGCGGCCGCGGCGTTCCGCCGGGGGACGCGGCTCCGCGAAGACACGGAAGGGCTGGTCTGATGCCCCCCGAGGACCCGCACGAGATCCACTGCCACCTGGACCGGCTGCTGGCCGACCGCGGCATGACCCTCGCCGAACTCGCCGGCCGCGTCGGCGTGACGGTCGCGAACCTGTCCATCCTCAAGAACGACCGCGCCAAGGCGATCCGCTTCAGCACCCTGAGCGCGATCTGCCGCGAACTCCACTGCCAGCCCGGGGACGTCCTCACGTTCGGCGCCGACTAGGCGGCACACTCGCGGAAGTGTCCCGCGAAATGCGGGATGCGGGATGCGGGATGCGAATGTGGAATGGAGTACACATGACCAGGCCGGAGCCGAGCACTTCCGAGGGCATGACGAGTGGCAAGTCCCGGTTCGACGACATCTACGGCCGGCCGGACCCCCGCGCGTACTTCAGGCGGCTGGCACCCTTGCGGTACGAGATCCCCCATCACGCCCAGCCGGTCTTCCGGAAGGCCGCCGCCGAACGGTGCGCACTCGACGACGGGATCCCCGGCACGCCCGCGGTGCTGGACCTGTGCAGTTCGTACGGAATCACCGCCGCACTGCTCAATCACGACGTGACCCTGGCGGAGATGTACGAGCGGTACACCTCGCCCGCCTGCGAGGCCATGTCGACGGCGCGGCTCGCCGCCTGGGACAAGGAGTTCTACGCGGAACGGCGTCGCCCGGACGCGGTTCCGGTCTTCGGCCTGGACGTCGCGGCACCTGCGGTGCGCTACGCACTGGAGGTGGGGCTCCTGGACGCAGCCTTCACCGACAACCTTGAACAGGGCCCGCCCGGCCCCCGGCTGGGCGACGCGCTCGCCACCGTCGGCCTCATCACCCTCACGGGCGGGGGCAGTTACGTCACCGCCCGCACGTTCGCCGCGCTGCTGTGCCGCACGCGACGTCCCATATGGGCGAACGCCTTCGTCCTGCGTACGGTCTCCTACGCCCGGATCGGTCAGACGCTGGCCGCGTACGGGCTGCGCACAACCGTCGACGCGTCCCGGACCTACCCGCAGCGGCGCTTCACCGACGGGCGAGAACGCCGGTACGCTGTCGCCGCGGCGCGGTCCGCGGGATACGACCCCGCCGGGCGGGAGGAGGCGGGCCGTTTCCACTGCCTGCACTACGTGTCCCGCCCCGCCCGCCCCGCACGCCCCGCCCAGGGGGCCGGAACCGGCGAGCGCGCGTAGCCGGCCGGGCGTAGATGACCCGGCCCAAGTGGCCCGTGCGGCCCCGTGCGGCTCATGCGGCGACTCCCTTGGCCGTTCCGGCCGTTCTGTCGGCGCTCCGGTTTGGCCCTGTGTTCGCCGTGGACAAACTCGCCTGCGCACAGCAGTCAACTGGTTGCTGAGAGCCGGGACATGGCAGATTCGGTGATGTTCGGGCAGCGGCGTCTTGGGGTGGAGGTTCATCAGCGGTCTCTTACGCGTGTGGGTCGACCGAGGCGACGCATCGGTGTCGTGTCCGGCCCGAGCGGGAAGGTCCTCGACGGGGCTTTCCCCAGGGGCGGTGCCGTGAGCATCCCCGCCCAGGCCAAAATCATCGCCAAGCACAGCGACAAGGCCCTCGACGTCAGCGGCGCGAGCAAGGAGAGCGGGGCGACGGTCGACCAGTGGGACTGGTCCGACGTCGACCAGCAACGCTTCCGCTTCGAGCCCGTCGGCGACGGCTACTACAAGATCGTGGCCAAGCACAGCGGCAAGATCCTCGAAGTCGCCGGCGGGCCCGGCAACACCGCCAATGACGCCCTGATCAAGCAAGCCGACGACACCGGCAGCGCGAATCAGCACTTCCGCCTCGACCCCCTCACCGGTGGCCTCTGGTAGCCCACCGCAGGCGGGGCGCCGTCAGGAATCGCGGGCCGCCCGGGCCGTCAGCAACGCCCCTCCACACCGGCCGTTCCCACCGCTTCCACCACACCGGCCGCCCTGCGGCGCCAGTACGCCACCGTGACGAGGCCCAGCAGCGGGCCCCACAGGACCAGCGGCGCGTAGCAGGCGTAGTAGACGGCGGCGGCCCAACCTCCTTGCCTCCCCGGATAGTCGTCGGGCAGCGGGTCGCCGCGCACGGTGGTGCCGGTGAGTTCGGTGACGATCAGGAGGACCGTCCAGAGGAGTGTGAGCAGTACGGCGCCCACGGCGCCGGGTACGACGGCGGCGGCCGTCGGTACGCGGCGTCCGCGCAGGACGGGGACCCAGCGCGGGAAGACCTCGCCCCAGGCGGCGACCAGCCCCACAGCGGTGATGGCCAGCGCCTCGGAGAGGAGCGACAGGAAGAGGACGTACGCCTCGGACGGCAGCCACGCGGGCAGGTCACCCCGCCCGTGCTCGGCACCCCCGCCCAGGAAGGCCCCGCCGACCCGCCACAGGCTCGACGGCAGGACGACGAGGGGCACGGCGTAGGCGGCGACACGCGCCCAGCGCGGCACCCCGGCGACGGGGTCGTGGACTGCTTTCCAGGCGGCGCGGAGCCGGCGCGGCATGCGGATCCTCCGGTCGTTCGGCGGGCGTTGGCACACCACCGACGATCGCGGGCCGCGCGGCCCGAGGAATCGGCCCCGGGAAGGACCCGCGTCCGCCACGGGGAGGAAGCGTGCCTGGCTGGGGACTCAGCCTTCCGGCACTGCCACCGAGTGGCTCGGGCTCCCGCCTCTCGGCAGCCTCGTCGATCCGCTCGGCAGCGGCCGGGAGGCGGAGGCACGGACGGCCGGATCAGCCGGCGGGAGTGGCGGGGCGCCCCCGCCGTCGGATCACTCCGGCGCCGCTCGCTCGCGCGCCGACCGGATGGCGAGGACGTTGTCGACCAGCCGTACGGCGTCCGTCGCCGGGTCCATCGGCATGGACAGCAGCGCGCGTACGTAGGCCGGGGCCAGGATCAGCTCGAAGATGTCCGTCCAGGTCAGCACGGTGGCACCGGCGGCGTCCAGGGTGGCCTGGATCTGGCGGATGCGGGGTTCGGCGAAGCCGAGTGCGTCCTGCCCCTCGTCGCCGGCCCGGAGGAGGGCCCGGAAGAAGGCCAGGTGGCCGGGGCGGGTCAGGTCGGTGAGCAGGTTGGTGACCCAGGTCCGCAGGTCGGCCCGCAGGTCGCCGGTGGCGGGGAGCGGCGAGCGACTGTCCAGCTCGTCCACGACCGCGTCGATGATCAGGCCGTCGGCGGTGCGCCAGCGCCGGTAGACGGTGGCGACGTGGACGCCCGAGCGGGCCGCCACCTCCGCGATCTCGACGGTGCCGTCGGCGGATTCGGCCAGCAGCTCGCGGGTGGCCGCCCGCACGGCTTCGCGGGTGCGGGCGGTGCGGCCTCCGGGCCGGGCTGTCCCTGATGCTTGCGTCACACCACCACCCTATCGCGAAACTCTTGCATTAGTACGTCGGACGGGTCTACGTTAAACGCGAATCCTTCGCATCAGGGGCGCCGTCAGGGACAGCTGACGAGATATCGAGACGCCTCGCGGACCCAATCGGAACCGGAGGCCCTCGTGGCTCACGCACTCGTCGTCGGCGGCGGAATCGCGGGTGACACCCTCGCGTTGCTCATGGAACGGGACGGCTGGACGGTCACCGTCGCGGAGATCGCGCCGGCCCTGCGCACCGGCGGCCAGACCGTCGACCTGCGCGGCGACAGCCGGGAGGTGCTGGAGCGCGCCGGCCTCCTACGGCAGGCCCTGGACCGCCTGATCCCGCAGCGCGGCGCGGCCTGGATCGACGCGCGGGGGCGGCGCCTCGCCGAGATGCCGGTCGAGGCGTTCGACGGCCGCGGGTACGTCTCCCGCGAGGAGCTGTCGCGCACCGACCTCGCCCGGATCCTCCACGAGGCGGCCGGGCCGGGCGTGACACACCGGTTCGGCGAGACCGTGGACGCGCTGGAGGACACCGGCACGGGCGTGCTCGCCCGCTTCCGCGGCGGCATGGAGGAGGAGTTCGACCTGGTGGTCGGCGCCGACGGCGCGCACTCGCGGGTCCGCGCGCTGCGGTTCGGGCCGAAAGCGCGCTACCGCAGGCCCCTCGGCCTGGCGCACGCCTGGTTCACCCTCACCGAACGGGCCGGGACGCCGCCGCTGGACGGCTGGTTCCTGATCCACAACGCGCCCGGCCGGCGCGGCGTCTCGGCTCGCCCCGGCCACGCCGGGGAGCAGGAGATCGGCCTGACCTTCGCCGCCGACACCCTGCCCCCGCGCCGCGACCGCGAGGCCCGGTTCGCCCTGCTGGAACGGACGTTCGCCGATGTCGGCTGGCGCACCGCCGAGTTCCTCGACGCTGCCCGGCAGGCCGACGACTTCGCCCTGGACACCTTCGACCAGGTGCACGTGCCGCGCTGGCACGCCGGCCGGACCGTCCTGCTCGGCGACAGCGCCTGGTGCGCGAGCCCGCTCAGCGGCCTCGGCACCGCCCTCGCCCTGCGCGGCGCCGCCGAACTCGCGGCCGCGCTCCGGGCCGTCGGCGCACCCGCCGACACCGCCGGGGTTCCCTCCGCTCTGGCCGCCTTCGAACGGACGATGCGGCCCCGGGCCACCTCGGCCCGTCAACTCCCGCCCGGCCGGGTCGCGTCCATGGCCCCCAAGTCCGCGCTGGGCATCCGGGCCAACGCGCTGGCGATGCGCGCCCTCCAGTCGAAGGCCGCCCGCCCGCTCGTCCACCGCGCCCTGGCCGGCACGGAACACGGCCGCACCGCCGACCGGGGCGCCTGACCGTCGGCGCGCCCGAGGCATCGGTGGAGGGAACGCCTACCCCTCTCCCGGGCCGTCGCGGACTCACGACGTCACAGCCTCACGATCGCGCGACGGCCAGCAAATGTGATCCGGCCGCGATCAGTTCGGGGTGCGAATCCGCCAGGCGAGCCGCCGCCAGCGCCGCCCGAAACATGGGCGAATCGGCGATCCCTTCCGCCGTGTGCTGCTCAACAGCCCTCAACAGCCCCCACGTCGGTCCCTCGACACCACAGACGTCCACCTCTCGGAACCCGGCGCGCTCCACCTCCTCCGCGAGCCCGTGCGCGGTGTGGAAGTACGCGGCCGTGAACCCCTTCCGCCCCGGCTCGTGGCGTCCGGTGGCCAGGATGTCCGCGACCGCGTCGCGTACCGGCGCGCGATCGAGCCAGGTGGTCGCCGTGTGCTCGAACAGGGACGCGTAACGGCTGATCGCCGCGGCGGCGAGCAGACCACCGGGCTTGAGGACGCGACGCGCTTCCGCCAACGCCTGAAGCCGGTCGTCCTGTTCGAGCAGGTGGTAGAGGGGCCCGAGAAGCAGCACGACGTCCTGGGAGTGATCGTCCGCCGTGAGTCTCCGGGCGTCTCCGATTTCGGCCCGGCAGCCCGCCCGCCGCGCGGCCTCGACGTGCCGCGGCACGGGGTCGACGAGCCGCACGTCGTACCCGTCGTCGGCCAGCCACCGGGCGTGGACGCCGGGCCCACCACCCACATCGAGCACGCGCGCGGGCGCCGGCGGAAGGTGCCGGCGCAGCAGCTCCTGCGTCCGGACCAGCTCCAGCACGCCGTCGGCGGACGACGTCAACCGCGTCGCCTCGTCGTAGCCCTCGCTGTAGAACGCGATGATCTCCGGGGCGACCGCGGGCGTCTGCGTCATAGGCGGCATGCTGTCTCGTGACCGCTCAACCTGTCCAGAGGAACGGAGTTGTGGACATGCCAGTGCTGAAGTACGAACAGATCGCCGACTCGCTGCGCCGGCGCATCACCGAAGCGACCAGGGCTCTGAGGAGCGCGGAAGCCTCTTGACGCACCTCCGCGCGCCGAAGGCCCGACGCGACCGTCGCCCGGTTTCAGCGCCGACGCCACGCCAACGCCACGCCGCCGCCTTGCTGGCTCTGAGCGCGACAATCAGTTCGGACGACGGGGGCGGTGCACCCTCGCTATTCCAGCCATTCCACTCCATCAAGCAGTTCAGCAGGAGTCGCCGCATGGATCGAGCGGGCCGCCACACGGACGACATCGTATGGAGCGCTGAAGAGTACGACGCCGTCGGTGCAGCCGTCGCCGGCGTCACCGGCACCGGAGCCCACTCCCTCAACTCCCTTCTCGCACAGTGGAGCGCTTTGGTGGACGACGTGGAAGAGGGCTACTCCTGGTGCGCGCCTGAGCTCAGCCACGACCTCTGGTGCCGGGACACGCTCGCGGGGGTCTGGCCACTGCTCCCCTCACGCGTTCGCGCGCTCAGGCAACCCGAACTCGACTGCATCGACGAGCGCTATCGCCGCGCCACTGTTCCATGGCCTGGCCGCCCCGAGGAAGGTGCTCAATGGTGGACGTGGCGTGTTCCCCGGCGCCTTGAGGTCGAGGCTTCGGAGCGACGCGATCCGGGCTGGCCGCTGGGATGGGAGACGATGCCGTTCCCCCGACCCGCTTCCGTGGAAGTCGTCGCCTGGAACTAGCGCCTGTCTCCTTGATGGGCTGCCGGGCCGCCCCAGTGATCGCGGTGTCCTTTTCATCATAAGATCGTTAATGCAGGCATGAACCGCCACACCACACGGGCGATCCTCGCCGTCACCGCAACCGCCGCAGTCCTCACAATCGCAGCCCCCGCAAGCGCCACAAGCAGTGTCAGCACACGGGGGCACGAGACCAGGACCACCGTGAGGGAGCACGAGGATCTAATCGAGGCACTTAGGAAGAAGGTCGGCGCGACCGCGGAAGAGATCAAGCTCGTCAAGGATAAGATCCTCTCTCAGAACAACGGGGATGAGGATGCGGAGGAGCGCGGCATCATCGGAATGGCCCTCGACCTCCTCACCGGCACCACACCGGAAGCCTCCCCCAGCCCCGGCGGCCTTGTCGTCCACACCGGCTCGGGTGGCCAGTTCCACCAGGCCTACCCCGGCACCGTCCCCGGCTACGGTGGCTTCGGCGGCTTCGGCGGCGGCTCCTACTTCTAGGGGCTGTCCGGTGGGTCGCATGACCGTCACACTGGTGTCTCGTTTCGCTGGATGTGGGGCGGGGTGATCTTTCGGACGGCGAGTGGGATCGGCTGGAGCCGCACCTCCCGAAGAACGTGGGACGGGGCGGGCGCTGGAAGAGCCACCGCATGGTCATCAACGGGATTCTCTTCCGGCAGCGGACGGGGATCCCGTGGCGTGATCTTCCCTCGCGGTTCGGGAAGTGGAAGACCTGCCATGACAGGCATCGCAGGTGGTCAGCGGACGGTACGTGGGAGAAGGTTCTGAGGGCCGTCCAGGCCGACGCTGACGCGGAGGGCCGGATCGACTGGAGTGTGGTGAGCGTGGACTCCACGGTATGCCGTGTTCACCAGCACGCCGCTGGGGCCCGGCACTGGCCGGCACGGATTCCGGGTCGGCGCCGTCCTCCTGCCTGGCATCGGGAGGATGAAGCGATCGGCCGTTCACGTGGCGGACTCACGACGAAGATCCACCTGGCGAGTGATGGAGGCTGCCGGCCGCTGGCTGTCCTGATCACGCCGGGGCAGTGGGGCGATGCTCCCCAGCTGATCCCGGTCCTGGACCGCATCCGCGTTCCACGACTTGCCGGTGGCCACCCGCGGAAGCGCCCGGACCACGTGTGCGGGGACAAGGCGTACAGCTCCCGCCGGAACCGGCGTTACCTGCGGCGGCGGCAGATCCGGCACACGATCCCCGAACGCAGAGACCAGCAGGCCCACCGCCGAGCCGTGGCAGCGCAGGCGGCAGACCCACCGGCTTCAACCGGGACCGGTACACACGCAGGAATGAAGTCGAACGCGCCGTGAACGCCCTCAAGGGCTTCCGCGCTGTAGCGACGCGGTTCGACAAGCGCGCCTACGTCTTCCAGGGAACGGTCACCGCCGCAGCGATCCGGCTCTGGCTCCGCTCATGAGTCGCCGGACATGGCGTAGCAGCATATAGCTATGCGGGCTTGACCTGATCGGTCACGTCCTCGCTCTCGGCAGAATCACCCAGCAGGGCAGTTGCCAGGAAGCCAGGCACGACGGTCGTCTCGCGGCTCAGTGAAGCGCCAGGGAGCGAACCCTCCTCAGCGACTGCGCGGAAGCCCTCGGCCAGGCCAGCGCTTACCGGAACGTCCCTGACCGTGATGACGTCCTTGAGGCTTCCCTCGACCCCCGGCGCTGTGACCGTTCCACTGAAGCGGGCAGCAACCTTCGTCTTCCACGTGGTACTCGGCCAGAACTTTTCCCGCACGAAGTGGACGAAGTCGCCTTCGAGGATGCGCATGACGGGCTGCACTTCAAGCCACATCATGTGGCCCGGACGGATGGTGACGTCCAGTCTGTCGGTGTACTTCTTCGAGTGGCTCCAGGTCTGGCCGAACGCGGTGGTGACCGAGAGCTTGACCACGTCGAAGAATCCGGCTTCAACCGTCGAGGAGATCGAGTACGACGTGGTCGTTCCGATTTCCTCCTCGGCGATGAGGGTGCGATTGATCGGATCCGGTGTCCTGTTCACGACCGCCGGGCAGAGGGCGACTGGCGCCCCGAAGTCGTACCTCATCACCTTGTGCCGCCCGATCACCCCGTACTGCAAAACGCTACTGTCAAACACGGGCCAGAGCTGGGGATCGATGCTTGTAGGCGAGATGACGGGCAAGCTCGCGATGCGATCCGGGTCGATCGAAAACTTGCGCAACTGCGCATCGATGGCTGTGTTGTTGGGCTGCTTCTCCAGTAGCGCCACGCGTTCTCCTTGTGTCGGCGGGCGAGGCCCGCTGTGTGGTCTGGCAGTCGAGGCAGGAGCTCAACTGCCGCACACAAACTGTCATCAAAGAGACTCGCAGGGTAGCCGACAATTCGGCCATGATCACGACAAGTTTCGCGCCGGGCAGGGCTTTGGCAGACCCCACTCCTGGACGCGAACCACCGTAAGCCGTGGATTTCAGGACCACCTCCGACGAGCAGCAGGGCGACCGACCCACCGGACACGCCCTAGCCGCGGGCCGCGCCCGGCAGGAAGTCCGTGAAGAGGTCGTGGACCTCTTTGACCAGTGGGCGGAGGATGCGGAAGCGGGCGAGGGAGATGCCGCGGGCGGTCAGGCGGGCGCCGCGGGTCGCCAGGCGGCGGCTGCGTTCGCGGTTGGGGGAACGGTCGTGGATCCAGTGCAGGACGAGTCCCATCTGGGAGAGCCACAGCAGTTCCGGGACGGCGTCCGCGAGTTCGGCCGGGATCTTGGTTTTCGAGCCCGCGAGGACCTCGCGGTACAGGGAGACGACCGCCTCGCGGGCGGGTGCGGACTCGGGTGAGAACGGGCTGAGCGGGCTGTCGGGGTCGGCGGCGTTCCGGAAGAACTGCACGGCGAACTCGTGGTACGGCTCGGCGACGTCCAGCCATGCGCGCTGTACGCCCGCGATCCGGGCCTCCAGGTCCGTCTCCCGGGCGAGCACCTCCCGGGCGGCCGTCTGGTGTTCGGCGGCGACCCGGTCGTAGAAGCCCTGGATCAGGTGCTCCTTGCCCGCGAAGTAGTAGTACGCGTTGCTCGCGGCGACCCCGGCCTCGGCGGCGATGGCCCGCATCGTGGTCTTCTCGTAGCCCCGCTCCCGGAAGAGCCTCATCGCCGTCTCCAGGATCAGGGCACGGGTCTGCTCGCTCTTCTCCGTCTTCAACGGATCGTTCTCCGACTTCTTCGTTGCGGTGGGTTCCGCCGGGCGGCGACGGGCTCAGAGCCTAGCCGGGCGCCGCCCGGTCGCTCAGAGCCAGTCCGTCCAGCCCGCCAGCACCGTGTCGAACAGCATCGTCGCGATGTACGTGAATATCGCGAGGTCCATCTCCCGCCCCCTCTTGAACATGTTCAAAACTTCGTCCGAGGGAGACAGTAGACCCGTTTTTGAACGCGTTCAAGTGTCGGGGAGAGGCTCACTCGCCCCAAGGCCGGATCGAGGGTTCCGGGATCCGGTCCGCCGCGCTCCGGGTGACCGCGAACCGGCGCAACGGGACGTCCGGTTGAGTACGGATGGAGAGGACTTTTTCCCGCCCAACCCACCCCTGTCACCCCATCAGGTGACACGGTGGCAAGCGCCGCGTTCGGCGCGGTAGCGTCGCGCCGACACCGCCAAGAACGACCGCCAAAACGACGACGGCCCTCGCAGGGACGGCAATCCCGAACGAGGGCCTGATCATCAAGGAAGCGAACCCTTCCCCATGACTGGGACCCAGTTTAGCGCGCACGCATCCGCGAGCCCCATGCCGCTCGCCGGAGTGACCCACGTCCGGCACCGGCACACCGCTCACTTCACCGTCGTCGGCAACCACCTTGCCCAGCACCGGGAGTTGTCCCTCGTCGCGATCGGGATCGGCGTGTACGTGCAGTCGCTGCCCGACGGCGCGAACGTCGGGATCAAGGACCTGACCAGGCGGTTCCGCGAAGGCGAGATCACCATCGCGCGCGGGCTGCGCGAGCTGGAGCAGGCCGGCTACCTGCGGCGGGAGCGCGTCCGGACGGCGGAGGGACGCGTCGTCACCGCCACGCACTGGTACGACCGGCCGGGGGGAGACGACGCCGCGCCTGCCGCACCTCGGCGTAAGGGAGTCGACCGCCGCACGAAGGGCGCGCCGCCCGTCGGTCTCGTCCGGAAGGAGCCGGCGCCGGATGAGGCGCCTCCGCCGCGATCAGTACCCGCACCCGCCCCCGAGCTGCCGCTCCCCGCGCCGGACGGGCCCGCCGCCGAGCTGCTCGCCGGGCTCCGCCGCCACGACCCGCGCCTGTTGCTCTCCGAGAAGGACGTACGGCAGCTCTCGCCCGCCGTCCGGGCCTGGCTCGACCGGGACGTCGGAGCCCGACAGATCGTGCGCACGCTGACCGCCGACCTCCCGGTCGGCCGCATCACCTGGCCCGCGCGCCTCCTCCGGCACCGGCTCACCTACTGGCTGCCGCCCGCCCTGCCCGCAGGTCCACCGGAGCTCCCGGGCGTGACGGAGGTCGTGACGGAGGTCGTGACGGAGGTCGTGACGGAGGCCGTGACGGAGGCCGTACCAGGGACGGCGCCCTGGGACCTGGAACCCGGTCAGCCGCCGCCCGCGCCGCCCCCGCCCGTTCCGCTCCAGACCTGCGACGGCTGCGAACGCGCCTTCCGGTCTCCCCGCCCCGACCTGTGCCGCGACTGCCGGGAGGGCGCCGCGCTCGTCGGCGAGGACGGGGAGACAGCCCTGTAGGGCTTACGGGCTTGCAGACGGGCTCGTCAGCCCCGGAGTGCCCCGGCGTCGATGACCTCGCCGTTGAGGTCGCACCACACCGTCGACGTGCGGCCGGAGCGGACCCGGTCGCCGAAGCGGAGGTACTCGACGCCGTCGGCGCGGTGGCAGACGGCGTAGGCGGTGAACGGGCCCCCATAGCACCGGATGGACGCGCCGTGGCCGTTGTCGCCCCGCAGGTACCGCCAGCCGTCGCAGGTGAAGGCGGCCGGAGCGTCGGAAGCGGTGCGGGTGTCGGAAGCGGTGCGGGTGTCGGAAGCGGTGCGGGCGGCGGAGGCGGCGGGGGTCGCGTCGGCCTCCACGACCGACGCGGAAGCGGGTGCCGCCAGCCCGGCCACCGCTCCGCCCGCCAGGGTCAGCGAGGCGGTGACAGCCGCGACACGGGAACGGAGTTTCATGTTTCCTCCCTTGTCCGAAAGCATTGCCTGAAGGCGTTGCCTGAAAGCGCGGACCTTGCGTGTGCCGACGCTACTCACCGGCGCCCCGACTCCCCACCCTTGACGGGGAGTCGGCCGGTACCGGACCGGGCCCCGCCGGACACCCGCCGCATCCGCGCGCGTCCGGCCGCGCCCCAAGCGGAGCACGGCACGCCGCATACCCCTCCGCACGGGAACGACCCATCGCCATCCGGCCGTTCATCCGGCATGGACCTCCACACCGTCCCCACCCACCCCGTACGGCCCGCCACTTCGCGGGACGTGCCCTCGTCCGTCCGAACTCTCACCCGTGCGTTCGCCCACTACCCGTTCACCCTGCACACCGTCGCGGCCGACGACCACGAGGACCGGATCCGCCGCCTCCAACACCTGTTCCTGGAGCGGGTGGGCATGGCGTACGGACGGGTGTGGGTGACGGCGGGGGGCGAGGAGGCGGACGGCGGCGGGGAGGCGGACGGCGGCGGGGACGCCGTCGCGGTCGCCGTGTGGACGACGCCCGAACGGGACCCGAGCCCCGCGTTCGCGGAGGTGCTGCCGCTCGTCGCGGAGCTGGCCGGGGACCGCGCGCCCGCCTTCGAGGCCGCCGAACGGGCGCTGGAACCGCACCGGCCCCGGGAACCCGCCTGGTTCCTGGCGACGGTCGGCGTGGACCCCGCCCACCAGGGCAAGGGCCTCGGCGGCGCGGTCCTGGCCCCCGGCCTGGCGGCCGCCGACCGCGCCGGACACCCGGTGTACCTGGAGACCGCCACCGAGCGGAACGTGCGCTTCTACGAGCGGCTCGGGTTCCGGGTCACGGCCGAGGTACGCCTGCCGGACGACGGGCCCCGCACCTGGTGCCTGCGACGGGGGCCCGGCGCGCCCTGAACGCCCGTACGTGCGCGGTGAGTCGGTGTCACCCCGGGCGTCGCGCGCGCCACAGCACGAACAGCGCCGAGCCGATGGCGGCCCCCCGGACGACGAACGGGACGGTGTCGGCCAGGGCGGCGCCCAGCTCGCCCTCGGCTATCGGCGCGCCCCAGCGGTGTTCGAGGCGGCCCCAGAGCCAGACCAGGGCGGCGCCCGCCGCCAGGCCCGGGACGCCCATCACGGCCCACTTGGACTCGGCCTGGGTGAGCCTGCGCGTGATGTAGGCGAGGCCCCAGCCGGCCGCCATGAGGATCCACTGGCCGAGCACCGCACCGGCGACGAGCAGGATCGCCACCAGGGCGAGCATCGGACTCACGGGGATGGTCCCCGCGGCGCTCCCGCCCGCGCCTTCGCCCGCCCCGGCGCCGTCCGCGCCCGCTGGGCCGCCGGCCGCGGCACCGCCCGCGCGGCGGAACAGCCCGCGGCGGCGGGAGGCGGCGCCCGCCCCGGAGGGCGCCTGCTCGCCGACGGCGGCGGACGGACGCAGGGCGTCGCCGGACCGCCCGCCGGGAACCGCTTCCGTCCCTGCCCCGGCCCCGACTCCGGGCCCCGCACCCGCCTCCGCCCGCTGCCGGGTGAGCTCTTCCGGGCCGGGCGGGGGCTTGAGCATGTCCGGGATCTCTATCCCGCCGGTGAAGCCGTGTGTCGTCCCGCCGCCCGCGCCTCCTGTGCCTCCTGTGCCTCCTGTGCCTCCTGTGCCTCCTGTGCCTCCTGTGCCTCCTGTGCCTCCTGTGCCTCCCGTGCCTCCCGTGTCGAAGGGCGTGCGCTCGACCCGCCACCACTCGTCCGCCGTCCCGGCGGGGGCGGCCGGGCCGCGCAGCTCCTCCTCGGTGGCCAAGTGCGGGGGCGCGCCCGTGTCGGGGAAACGCACCGCGCCCGTCCCGGGTCCGGAGCCCGGCCCGGAAGCCGCGCCCGTCTCCGGCCGCGCTTCCGTCCACACTTCCGCACCCGCTCCGCCGCTCCCGCCCGGCCCGCGGTGCCGGCGCTGCGTGGGGACGCGTCCGGTGGTCCCCTCCCCGTCACCGCCCGCGCCGGACACCGCCTCGTCGGGCGTGCCCAGTCCGTCGAGGATGCGGCGCACGGCGGCCGGCGTGTCGGCGCCCTCGACCGCCCGGCGGCGCTCGATCTCCGTGCGCAGCCGGGTGACCAGGCGCATCCGGTCCCCGGACGTGAGGGAGCGCCGCTGGGCTATGTCGCCCACCTTGCTGAGGTAGTCGTAGACGAGCTGATCGCTCTCGATCCCCACCACGTCCCCCAAGCTCCCCGATGGCCTCCGACGCCTCGCCGCCGCCCGGAACCGACGGTACCCGCTCGTCCCCCGGCTGTCCGCGAGAACGGCCGGGGGCGCCCGGGAGGGCGAACAGCGGGGACGAACGGGACGTTCGAGGCACGAGCTTCGGGTTCGAGACGCGGGCTTCGGGTTCAAGGCACGAGCTTCGGGTTCGAGGCACGAGCTTCGGACGCGCGGGGCCCTGGTGGCGCGCGGCGCCGGGGCGGCGTACTCTCACCGGCGCTTCCGCGCGCCCCGGAGCCCCGGGTCTCACGAGCTCCGCGAAGGGCAGCCTCTCCCTCTCCCTGGCGTCCCGGCGAGGCACGTCCGTACGAGTCCGGGAGACGGCGCGAACCGCCGCCGACGGTGACACCCACGGCGTGGCCCTCGATCGCGTCCGCGCCCCGCACCGCCGGCTCACCGAGCTCCGGCGCCAGGCCGGCGGCCCCGCCCGTCACGTCGGGGCGGGGGGCCACGGCGACCGCGGTCCCCCGCCCCCAGGCCGCCCACCCGGTACCGTAAGCAGAATGACCACTTCTCGGGAGACCGGCAGCGGCGGCGGCAGGGCCGGCGGAGGGCCGCGCACCCTCGCCGAGGAGCTGCGGGAGCGGCCCGACGAGGCCCTGGCGGGGCTGCTGCGGGCCCGGCCCGACCTGCTGAACCCGGTCCCGGGGGACCTCACCCAGCTCGCCACCCGGGCGGCCACGCGCGCGTCCGTGGTGCGGGCGCTGGACCGGCTGGACCGGTACGTGCTCCAGGTCGCGGAGGCGCTGGCCGTGGCGCCGGACCCGTGCCCGTACGACCGGCTGGCCGCGCTGATGACGGGCGACGAACCGACCGGCCCCGCGGACCGGACCGGCCCGACCGGTCCTGCCGACCCGGCCGGTCCTGCCGACCCGACCGACCCGCGCGTCGCGGCCGAGCTGCCGCGCGCCGTCGCGGAGCTGCGGCGGCAGGCGCTGGTGTGGGGCGGGGACGACCGGCTGCGCCTGGTCCGTACGGCCCGCGAGCTGCTGGCCCCGACCGCGACGCGGCCCTCGGCCACCGGTCTCGGCCCGACCGTCGCCGAGGCCACGGCCGGCATGTCACCCGGTCGGCTGCAAAAGATCATCGAGGCGGCCGGGCTGCCCGCCACCCACGATCCGGTGACGGCGGTCGCCGCGCTGACGGAGCTGTTCGAGGACCGCGCCCGGATGGCGGCGCTGCTGGCCGCGGCGCCCGGGGAAGCGCGAGAGGTGCTCGAACGCCTCGTCTGGGGGCCGCCGTACGGCACGGTGACCGCCGATCCGGCCCCGCACCTGCGCTGGCTGCTGGACCGGGGGCTGCTGCTGCCGACCGGGCCCGGCGGCGTCGTCCTGCCCCGGGAGGCGGCGTTGCACCTGCGCGGCGGACGGGCGCACCGCGCGCCCGAGCCGACGGCGCCCGTGCCGGCGCCCGTCACGCAGTACGCGCCGGAGACGGTGGACGGGACGGCGGCCGGGCAGGCGTTCGCCGCGCTCTCCGCCGTCGAGGAGCTGCTGGCGGACTGGGAGACCGCGGGCCCGCTGGTGCTGCGCGCGGGCGGGCTGAGCGTCCGCGACCTCAAGCGGGCCGCGACCGTCCTCGACGTCCCCGGCCCCGTCGCCGCGTTCTGGGCCGAACTCGCCTACACATCGGGCCTGTTGGCGTCGGACGGCGACGTGGACGAGCGGTACGCGCCCACCCCGGCGTACGACGAGTGGCTGGACCTCCCGGCCGCCGAGCGCTGGGCGTGGCTGGCCGCCGCCTGGCTCGCCACCACCCGTACCCCCGGCCTCGTGGGCACCAGGGACGCCAAGGGCCGCACGCTGTCCGCGCTCGGCCCCGACCTCGACCGCTCGCCCGCGCCGGAGGTCCGGCGCCGGGTCCTCACCCTGCTCGCGGAGCTCCCGGCGGGGGCGGCCGTCCCCGCCGACGCGCTGCTCGCGCGCCTGGCGTGGGAGCGCCCGCCGCGCTCCCCCGGAGCGGGGGTGGCGGGCTCGGCCGGATCGACGGGCCCGGCCGGACCCGCAAGCCCGGCGAGCCCAGCGGGTCCGTACGGCTTGTCCGACCCGGGTGGGCCTGGCGGATCCGCCTACCCGGGCGTGCCGGCCGCCGAGGACCTCCGGTCCCGGCTCGCCCGCTGGGCACTCGCCGAGGCCGAACTCCTCGGCGTCACCGGCCGCGGCGCCCTCTCGGCCCCCGGCCGCACCCTGCTGACGCACACAGAACCGGCACACACCGGACCGACGCACACCGGACCGACGCACACCGGACCGACGCACACCGGACCGACGCACACCGGCCAAGCCGGCCCCGGACCCGACCGCACCCGGCGCGCCGAGGCCGCGGCCGCCGCCGTCCTCACACCACTCCTGCCGGAACCGCTCGACCACGTCCTCGTCCAGGCGGACCTCACCGCCGTCGCGCCGGGCCCGCTGCACCGCCCGCTGGCCCAACGGCTCGCCGTGCTCGCGGACATCGAGTCCAAGGGCGGCGCCACGGTCTACCGCTTCACACCAGACTCGGTACGGCGGGCGCTGGACGCCGGACAGGCGGCGTCCGACGTCCTCGCCTTCCTCACCGAGCACTCCCGCACCCCGCTCCCCCAGCCGCTGGTCTACCTCGTCGAGGACGTGGCACGCCGCCACGGCCGGCTGCGCGTCGGCGCGGCCTCGTCGTACCTGCGCTGCGACGACGAGGCGCTGCTCGCCGAGATCCTCGCCGACCGCCGTTCGGCCGCCCTCCGGCTGCGCCGCCTCGC
>NZ_JAIQLH010000570.1 GCF_020037025.1 Streptomyces huiliensis
TACCGGGAGCTGGACGAGGCGTCCACCCGGCTGGCCCGCCTGCTGGCGGACCGCGGGGTACGGACCGGGGACCTGGTGGCGCTGCTGCTGCCGCGCTCCGAACACACCGTGACGGCGATCCTGGCCCTGCTGAAGCTGGGCGCCGCCTACCTGCCCATCGACGTCCGGCACCCCGACGAGCGCGTCGCGTTCGTCCTCGGCGACGCCGCGCCCGTCCTCGTCCTGACGACGGCCGGGCTGGCCGGCCGCGTCGCGGCGTCCGGGCTCCCGGTCGTGGACGTCGCGGACCCGGAGGCCGCCGGGCGGCCGACGACCGCGCTGCCGCTGCCGGACCCAGGCCTCCTCGCCTACGTCACCTACACCTCGGGAACGACGGGCGTTCCCAAGGGCGTCGGCATCACGCACGCGAACGTGACGCAGATGTACGCCCCGGCGGAGCGGTCGTTCGTGCCCACCCCGGACATGGTGTGGTCGCTGTTCCACTC
>NZ_JAIQLH010000571.1 GCF_020037025.1 Streptomyces huiliensis
CGACGCCGTCTCCGGCTTCCCGGAGGACCGCGGCTGGGACATGGACACCGTCTACCACCCGGACCCCGCCCACCCCGGGACGAGCTACGTCCGCACCGGCGGCTTCCTGTCCACCGCCACCGACTTCGACCCCCGCTTCTTCAACGTCGGCCGCCGCGACGCCCTCGCGATGGACCCGCAGCAGCGGCTGCTCCTGGAAGGCACCTGGGAGGCCCTGGAGGAGGCCGGGATCGACCCGGACGCCCT
>NZ_JAIQLH010000572.1 GCF_020037025.1 Streptomyces huiliensis
CCTGGAGGAGGCCGGGATCGACCCGGACGCCCTGCGGGGGAGCGCGACCGGCGTGTTCGCCGGCGCGATGTTCCAGGACTACGCCTGGGTCGCGCGCTCCCGCGCCGACCAGGTCGCGGGCCGCTGGGGCACCGGCACCCTCGGCAGCTTCGTGTCCGGCCGGGTGGCGTACACGTTCGGCTTCGAGGGACCGGCGTTGACGGTCGACACGGCCTGCT
>NZ_JAIQLH010000573.1 GCF_020037025.1 Streptomyces huiliensis
GTTCCGTTGAGCAGGTTGCGCTGGCTGACGGCCGGGGAGTCGCACGGTCCGGCCCTGGTGGCGACGCTGGAGGGGCTGCCCGCGGGCGTCCCGGTCACCACCGACATGGTGGCGGACCACCTGGCCCGGCGGCGCCTCGGCTATGGACGCGGCGCGCGGATGAAGTTCGAGCGGGACGAGGTGACGTTCCTCGGCGGTGTCCGGCACGGGCTCTCCATGGGCTCCCCGGTCGCGGTCATGGTGGGCAACACCGAGTGGCCGAAGTGGGAGAAGGTCATGGCCGCCGACCCGGTGGACCCGGCCGAGCTCGCCGACCTCGCCCGCAACGCCCCGCTGACCCGGCCGCGTCCGGGCCACGCGGACCTCGCGGGGATGCAGAAGTACGGCTTCGACGAGGCCCGTCCGGTGCTGGAGCGCGCCTCCGCGCGGGAGAC
>NZ_JAIQLH010000574.1 GCF_020037025.1 Streptomyces huiliensis
ATCCGCAGCAGCTCGGCCCGGCCCTCGTCGAACTCGTGGTTGCCGACCGAGGTGACGTCGAGCTTCAGCTTGTTGAGCGCCTCGATGGTGGGCTCGTCGTGGAACAGGCCGGTCATCAGCGGGCTGGCGCCGATCATGTCGCCGGCCGCGGCGGTGATCGAGTACTCGTGCCCCTTGCGCGCGGTGCGCAGCGCGTCGGCCAGGTACTCCATCCCGCCCGCGGGTATGACCTTCTTCGTCCCGTCCTTCTGTGTCTCGGTGACGGTGCCGGACGAGCCCTGCGGCGGCTCCAGGTTGCCGTGCAGGTCGTTGAAGGACAGCAGCTGGACGTCGACCGTCCGGCCGTGGCCGTGACCGTCGCCCCGGTCGTGGCCGTGACCGTGGCCGTACGAGGCAGCCGCCCCGGCGGGCGCGGCGGCGAG
>NZ_JAIQLH010000575.1 GCF_020037025.1 Streptomyces huiliensis
CCCGGCCGCCCCGGCCGCCCCGGCCGAGGCTCCCGCCGCCGCTCCGGCGGGCGGCGCCACCGGTACCGACGTCGTGCTGCCCGCGCTGGGCGAGTCGGTCACCGAGGGCACCGTCACCCGCTGGCTGAAGGAGGTCGGTGAGGAGGTCGCCGAGGACGAGCCGCTGCTCGAGGTCTCGACCGACAAGGTCGACACCGAGATCCCGGCCCCGGCCGCCGGCGTCCTGCTGGAGATCCTCGTCGGCGAGGACGAGGTCGCCGAGGTCGGCGCCAAGCTCGCCGTGATCGGTGCCGCGGGTGCCGCTCCGGCCCCCGCCGCCGCTCCGGCCCCCGCTGCCCCGGCCGCCGCTCCGGCTCCGGCCGCTCCGGCTGCTCCGGCCGCCGCCCCGGC
>NZ_JAIQLH010000576.1 GCF_020037025.1 Streptomyces huiliensis
GCCACGATCTCGTCGTGCGCCTGGGAGCCCGGCACCCGCGCCAGGTCGAAGCCGTCGCCGACCTCGACGCCCTTGATCGCCTGAATGCCCATCAGCGCGGCGGCCAGACGGGCGTCCAGCCGCCGGTCCCAGTGCACGTGCGACCCCAGCCCAACGGGCACCCCGTAGGCCAGGACCTCCACCACACCACCGAGCGTGTCGCCGTCCTTGTGCGCCTGGTCGATCTCGGCGACCATCGCCTTCGACGCGTCGGCGTCCAGACAGCGCACCGGGTCGGCGTCCAGCCGCTCCACGTCCGACGGCTTCGGGTACACCCCGTACGGCGCCTTCGCCGCCGCCAGCTCCACCACGTGCGAGACGATCTCGATGCCGGCGGCCTCCTTCAGGAA
>NZ_JAIQLH010000577.1 GCF_020037025.1 Streptomyces huiliensis
CACGTACAGCTCGCCGACCACGCCCGTCGGCACCCGGCACAGACCCGCGTCCAGCACGAAGAAGGCCAGGTCGGCGAGGGGCACGCCGACGGGGCTGGCATGGCCGTCCAGGTCCGCGGGCACGATCGAGCGGAACGACGCGTGGACGGTCGTCTCCGTCGTCCCGTACATGTTGATCATGTGGGGCCAGGCCGCGCGCCGCTCCAGCCAGGGCCGCAGCTTGGCCGGCTCCAGGGCCTCGCCCGCGAAGACCACGGCCTCCAGCGCGTCCAGCCGGGGCCCGCCGTCCTGCCGCAGGTCGGCCGCCTGCAGGGCGTAGAACGCCGACGGCGTCTGGCTGAGGACCGACACGTTCTCGTCGACGAGCAGCCGGTGGAAGTCGTCG
>NZ_JAIQLH010000578.1 GCF_020037025.1 Streptomyces huiliensis
CGCGCTCGCCGCCGCCGAGCGCCGTACGGCCGACGGCCACGGCGCGGCCCTCGCGACCGCCCCGCCGGAACTCGCCCGGCTGCTGGCCTCCGTGGCGGCGGCCGGCGCGGCCCACGTCTACCTGCTGGAGGCGGACGCATGACGGATCCGGCCGTCCTGACCGCCGCGCAGACCGCCCTGGCCGCCGAGCACGCGGCGGTGTACGGGTACGGGGTGGTGGGCGCCCGCGCCGCGGAGGAGCGGGCCCAGGAGGCCCGTGAGGCGTACGAGGCGCACCGCGCCCGGCGGGACGCGATGCGGCGCGCCGTCCGCGCCCTGGGCGGCACGCCGGCCGCCGCCGACGCCGCCTACGCGCTGCCGTTCCCCGTCCCGGACGCCCCC
>NZ_JAIQLH010000579.1 GCF_020037025.1 Streptomyces huiliensis
GCCGCCCGTGGCCGCCGCCGCCCTCCCCGCCGAGCTGATCGCCGTCCGGCACGGCCAGAGCACGGCCAACGTCCTGTTCGACCGGGCCCACGCCACCGGCACGCCCGCCGTGCTGCCCGCCGGTGCCGACCTGCGCGTACCGCTGACCCCGCTCGGCCGGGAGCAGGCCGCCGGGCTCGGCCGGTGGCTGGCCGCGACGGTCCCGGACGCCGTCGTCGTCTCGCCGTACCTCCGCGCCCGGCAGACGTGGGAGGCCATGGCGGACGCGGCCGGACGGCTCGGCTGCCGGGCGTCTCTGCCCGCGCCCGTTCTCGACGAGCGGCTGCGCGAC
>NZ_JAIQLH010000058.1 GCF_020037025.1 Streptomyces huiliensis
GGCGCGGGCACGGGCGCGGGCGCGGACCGCCACAGCTGTTCCGCTTCGGTGCCCACCCTGCGCTCCCCCGCCCGTAAGACTGCCGCCCGTAAGACTGCCGCCGCCGGCCTCTCGACTGCCCTGCGGGGCGGGCCGGTTGCCGTCGCGCCCGGCCTCCCCGCGCTGTGCGTTGGCCGTGATGATCCACGGCGCGCGTCACTCTACGGGGCACGCCGTCCCGGAGGCCATCCGCAGGCGTCCCCGGCATCCCCACTCCTCCACCCACACCCCTACCCAGCGGTAATCCGCTCTGGCAAGCTGCCCGCCATGACGCCCGTCTTCGCGCACGCCACCGGCGCCTTCACCGACCGGGTCCGCTACGACCGGGCCACCGCGCACCTCGACGCGCCGCTGGCCGTGGTCGACCTGCGGGCGTTCGACGCCAACGCGGCGGATCTCGTGCGGCGGGCGCGGGGCAAGCCGGTCCGGGTGGCCACCAAGTCGGTTCGCTGCCGGGCCCTGTTGGAACGGGTACTGGAACACGACGGGTTCGCCGGGGTGATGAGCCACACGCTCGCCGAGTCGCTGTGGCTGGCCCGTTCGGGCGTGGCCGACGTGCTGCTCGCCTACCCGTCCGCGGACCGGGCCGCGTTCGCCGAGCTGACGTCCGACGCCCGGCTCGCCCGCGCGGTCACGGTGACGGTGGACGACCCGGCGCAGCTGGCGCTGATCGACGCGGCCCGGACGGGACGCGAGGAGATACGGGTGTGCCTCGAACTGGACACCTCCCTCCGCCTGTTGGCCGGCCGCCTCCGCGTGGGCGCCCTGCGTTCGCCGCTGCACGACCCGGCCCGGCTGGCCGCGCTGGCCCGCGCCGTCGTCCGCCGCCCCGGCTTCCGGCTGGTGGGCCTGATGGCGTACGAGGCGCAGGTGGCGGGGGTGGGGGACGCGGTGGCGGGCCGGCCGCTGCGCTCCCGGGCGGTCCGGCTGCTCCAGTCGGTCTCCCGGCGAGAGCTGGCGGCACGCCGGGCGGAGGCCGTCCGGGCGGTCCGGGCCGTCGCGGACCTGGAGTTCGTCAACGGCGGCGGGACGGGCAGCGTCCACCACACGGCGGCCGAGGCGGCGGTGACGGAGGTGGCGGCGGGTTCCGGGCTGTACCAACCCCGCCTGTTCGACCACTACACCGGCTTCACGGGCCGCCCGGCCGCCCTCTTCGCGCTGCCGGTGGTCCGCCGGCCGGGCCCCGGCGTCGTCACCGCCCTGGGCGGCGGCCTCCCGGCCTCCGGCCCGTCCGGCCCCGACCGCCTGCCCGTTCCCCACCTCCCGGCGGGCCTGCGCCTGTCCCGCCAGGAGGCCGCAGGCGAGGTCCAGACCCCGCTGCTCGGTCCCCCGGCGGACGACCTGCTGATCGGCGACAAGGTCTGGTTCCGCCACGCCAAGGCCGGCGAACTCTGCGAACGCTTCGCCGCCCTGCACCTGATCGACGGCGACCGGGTGACGGAGACGGTGCCGACGTACCGGGGCGAGGGGAAAACGTTCCTCTGACCCCGGTACGCCGAGGGACCTCAGAGGGAAGCGGCGTCCTTCTGGTCCGGGATCACCGAGCCGTCCGTGCGGCGGACGGGGGCGAGGGTGCCGTCGGGGCGGGTGTAACCGGCGGTGGCGCAGGGGTAGGTGCCGGTCTTGCGCGGCATGGGGTCGATGAACATCGGGTTGGCGACCCAGCGGCCGTCCTCGTTGTCGTACGCCCGGCACATCAGCTCGGCCTTGTTGCGGTTGATGGCCAGGTGGGCGCCGGTGGCGTCGCCGACGAAGGTGACGTCCGTGTCGGCGTCGCCGGCGCCGAGGGCGATGCGGTGGCGGAAGTCCTGCTGCTTCCAGGCCTTGGCGCCCTTGATGCCGAAGATGTGCTCGTTGATCATGCAGCGCTTGCCGTCCATGTACGGCAGGGCTTCGCCCATGCCGTCCTTGACGTCGCCGCAGCCCTTGATGCCAGGCGTGAGGCGGCCGTGCTTGACGATGCTGCGGATGCCGATGGTGTGGGCGCGGTCCAGGCCGACGCCACCGGACCAGGCCTCGGCGATGGGCTCGGAGGAGGCGGAGACGATGTAGACGTCGAAGCCGGCCGCCTTGAGCGTGCGGATCAGGTCCTTCTGCTGGTCGTAGTAGCGGACGTAGCCGGCGATGGTGTGGGTGCCGACGGTCTGCTTGCTGCCCACGGGCGCGGCGAGCTGCTCGGCGCGGGCCTTGCGGGCGAAGGAGGAGAGCGCGGCCGGGGTGTGGCCGGAGAACAGCTGCGGGATCCAGGCGTACGCGGGGACGGTACGGCGGTGGTTCCAGTCGCCTGCGAACGCCGGCTCGCCGGCCATCGTCTTCGACTTCTCGCGGATCTCGAATATCTCGTCCGCGCAGCGGACGTTCTTCGAGGTGGGCAGCGGCTTGCCGGCCGGCACGGAGGTGCCGCAGGCGGCGGTGAGCGCCCGGTCGGCGGCCGGGGTCAGCCACTTGCTGGTGTCCTTCCAGCTCTTCGGCCGGAGGATCTTGTCGTGCTTCAGCGACCAGGCGAGGGTCGCGTCGGTGATGTCGTTCTTGACGACGGTGTTGTCCCAGTCGAACGCGGCGACGGGACGGGCGCCGGTCCGGCCCGAGCAGGTGCCGCGCTCGTCGATCATGCGCTGGAGCTTGGCGCGGTTGGTGCCGAACCACGCGATGTTCTTGTCCAGCTGGGGGCAGTGGGCGGCCGGCCGGGCGCCGTGCGCCGCCGGGGCCGCGCCCGCGGCGGGCGCCGAGGTGGCGAGGGTTGCGGTGACCAGGAAGCCGGCGGCGATGGCGTACTTCGTGCGCATGCGTTCTCTTCGGTGCTCGGTGCTGAAAGGGCAGGACACACGCCCGAGCCGAACGGGAACGTTCGACTCCGGGCGTCTGGTCATGGACCTTACAGGCGGAGCATCCGCTGTTACAGGGGGGTCACATACGCCCCCGAAATGCCCCCGTCCACCAGGAATTCCGCCGCGTTCACGAACGACGCGTCGTCACTGGCGAGGAACGCCACGGCCGCGGCGATCTCCTCCGCCTCCGCGAACCGGCCGACCGGCACGTGCACCAGGCGCCGCGCGGCCCGCTCCGGGTCCTTGGCGAAGAGCTCCTTGAGCAGGGGCGTGTTGACGGGCCCGGGGCACAGCGCGTTCACCCGGATCCCGTCCCGCGCGAACTGCACGCCCAGCTCCCGGGACATGGCGAGAACGCCGCCCTTGGACGCCGTGTAGCTGATCTGCGACGTCGCCGAGCCCAGCACCGCGACGAACGACGCCGTGTTGATGATCGACCCCTTGCCCTGGGCGCGCATGTACGGCAGGGCCGCCTTGCAGCAGAGGTAGACGGAGGTCAGGTTCACCTCCTGGACGCGCTTCCAGGCGTCCAGGCCGGTGGTGAGGATGGAGTCGTCGTCGGGCGGGGAGATGCCGGCGTTGTTGAACGCGATGTCCACTGAGCCGTAGGTGTCGTTCGCGGCTTTGAAGAGGGCTTCCACTTGGGTGGGGTCGGTGACGTCCGTGCGGACGAAGAGGCCGCCTACTTCGTTCGCTGCCGCCTGGCCCGCCTTCTCGTCGATGTCCGCGCAGACGACTCGCGCGCCTTCCGACGCGAGGCGGCGGGCTGTGGCCAGGCCGATGCCGCCGGCTGCGCCGGTGATGACGGCTGTTCGGCCGGGGAGGCGGTGGCAGGTGGGGGTGTTGTCGGTCACGCGATTCCTTTCGGTAGGCGGGTGAGCTGGGAGGTGCCCCGGTCCCGCTCCTTCGCCGATTCCCGGGGCTGCGCCCCAGGCCCCGAAACCGCGCTCCGCGCGCTCGTCCTCAAACGCCGGACGGGCTGTCTCAGCCCGTCCGGCGTTTGAGGACGAGCGGCGAAGCCGCGAAAGGGGGTCTGGGGGCGCAGCCCCCAGGAAACGGCGAAAGGGCGGGACCGGGGCACCTCACTCCACCGCAACAAAAACGTTCTTCACCTCAGCGAACGCCGCAACCGAATCCGGCCCCAACTCCCGCCCCAACCCAGACTGCTTGAACCCCCCGAAGGGCGTCCAATACCGCACGGAACTGTGCGAGTTCACGGACAGATTCCCGGCCGCGACGGCTCGCGACACCCGCAACGCCCGCGAGACGTCCCGCGTCCAGATCGAACCGGACAGTCCGTAATCCGTCGCGTTGGCGATCCGCACCGCCTCCGCCTCGTCCTCGAACGGGATGACGACGGCGACGGGCCCGAACACTTCCTCGCGCGCCACCCGATCCCCGGCAGAGCCCTCCAGCACGGTGGCCGGGTACCAGAACCCCTTCCCGCCCGGGGCCTCCCCCCGGATCGCGGCGGGCGCGGACTCCGGAACGTACGAGCGCACCCGCTCCCGGTGGGCCGCGGAGATCAGCGGGCCCATCCCCGTGGCCGGATCGGCCGGATCGCCGACGACGACGGACCGGACGGCCGGTTCCAGCAGCTCCATGAAGCGGTCGTACACACGCCGCTGGACGAGGATGCGACTCCGCGCGCAACAATCCTGGCCCGTGTTGTCGAGGAACGACCCGGGAGCGGACGCGGCGGCGCGCTCGACGTCCGCGTCGGCGAAGACGATGTTGGCGCTCTTGCCGCCGAGTTCGAGGGTCACCCGCTTCACGCGCTCGGCGCACTTCGCCATGATCCGCTTGCCGACACCCGTGGAACCGGTGAAGACGATCTTGGCGACGCCGGGATGCTCGACCAGCGCGTTCCCCGCCACCGGACCGGTCCCGGGAAGCGCCTGGAGCAGGCCCTCCGGAAGCCCGGCTTCCACTCCCAGCTCCGCCAGCCGCAGGGCCGTGAGCGGCGTCGTCTCGGCCGGTTTGAGGAGGACGGCGTTGCCGGCGGCGAGGGCGGGGGCGAAGCCCCAGGCGGCGACGGGCATGGGGAAGTTCCACGGGACGATGACGCCGACGACGCCGAGCGGCTCGTGGAAGGTGACGTCCAGGCCGCCGGCCACCGGGATCTGCCGGCCGGTGAGCCGTTCGACACCACCGGCCGCGTAGTCGAGCAGATCGCGGACGTTGCCCGCCTCCCAGCGGGCGTTGCCCACCGGGTGCCCGGCCTCGCGGACCTCCAGTTGGGCCAGTTCCTCCAGGTGGGCGTCGACGACGCCGGCGAAGCGGCGGAGCAGCCGGGCGCGGTCACCGGGGGCGAGGGCGGCCCAGCCGCGCTGGGCGTCGGCGGCCCGCCGGACGGCGGCGTCCACGTCCTCGGCGGTGGCGGCGGGGACGGTGGCGACGACCTCCTCGGTCGCCGGATTGAGAATTTCCAGTTCCATCGGAACGGCCCTCACATGCGCTCGAAGGAGCGGTAGCGCTCCCAGTCCGTCACGGCGGAGTCGTACGCCTCCTGCTCGACCCGGGCCATGGTCAGGTAGTGCTCGACCACCTCGTCCCCGAACGCGGCACGGGCCAGGGCGCTGCCCTCCCACAGCTCCGCCGCCTCACGGAGTGTCGCGGGAACGTGCCGGGCGTCACCGGCGTAGGCGTTGCCGGTGCACACCTCGGGGAGCTCCAGCTCGTTCTCCACCCCGTGCAGACCGGCCGCGATCATGCCGGCGACGGCGAGGTAGGGGTTGACGTCACCGCCGGGGAGGCGGTTCTCGAAGCGGTGGGAGCGGCCGTGGCCGACGACGCGGAGGGCGCAGGTGCGGTTGTCCGGTCCCCAGGCGACGGCGGTCGGGGCGAAGGAGCCGGGGCGGAACCGCTTGTACGAGTTGATGTTGGGCGCGTAGAGGAGGGTGAACTCCCGCAGCGCGGCCAGCTGTCCGGCGAGGAAGTGCCGCATGGTGTGCGACATGCCGTACGGGCCGTCGTCGTCGGCGAGCACCGGCCGCCCGGCCTCGTCGCGCAACGAGAGGTGGATGTGGCAGGAGTTGCCCTCGCGCTCGTCGTACTTGGCCATGAAGGTGAGCGCCATGCCCTCCTGGGCGGCTATCTCCTTGGCGCCGGTCTTGTAGACGGCGTGCTGGTCGCAGGTGACGAGGGCCTCGTCGTAGCGGAAAGCGATCTCGTGCTGGCCGAGGTTGCACTCGCCCTTGGCGGACTCGACGGTGAGTCCGGCGGCGCCCATCTCGTTGCGTATGCGACGCAGCAGGGGTTCGACGCGGCCGGTGCCGAGGACGGAGTAGTCGACGTTGTACTGGTTCACGGGGGTGAGACCCCGGTACCCGCCGTTCCACGCCGCCTCGTACGTGTCCTTGAAGACCATGAACTCCAGTTCCGTGCCCACCTGGGCGGTCCAGCCGCGCTCGGCGAGCCGGTCGAGCTGGCGGCGGAGGATCTGCCGGGGTGACGCGAGCACCGGGGAGCCGTCGTGCCAGGCGAGGTCGGCCGTGACGAGGGCGGTGCCCGGGTTCCAGGGGGTGCGGCGCAGGGTGGACAGGTCCGGGCGCATCGCGAAGTCGCCGTAGCCGCGCTCCCAGGAGGCCATGGCGTAGCCGTCGACGGTGTTCATGTCCGCGTCCACGGCCAGCAGGTAGTTGCAGCCCTCGGTGCCGTTCTCCAGCACGTCGTCGAGGAAGAAGCGGGCGGCGAACCGCTTGCCCTGGAGCCGTCCCTGCATGTCGGTGAAGGCGAGGACGACGGTGTCGGTCTCCCCGGCGTCGACGAGCCGGCGGAGCTCGTCGACGCTGAGCGGGGGCGTGCGGTCTGCCACGGGTGAGCCTCCCTGTCGGTGCGGTCCGTGCGGTGCGACCGGAGGTCTTAAGGTATGCCGGTAGACCATTGGTTGGGAAGGGGTCCGATGAACGGGAGCGCGGCCGACCGGCTGTCGGCGGTCCTGCGGCCGGTCCACGCGGGCAACGGCTTCGAGGAGGCCCTGGAGCGGATACTGCGGATCATACGTCTCGGCCTGGTGGCCGACGGCGAACGCCTGCCGTCGGAGCGGGAGTTGGCCGAGCGGCTGCGGATCAGCAGGGTGACGCTCCGCGAGGTGCTGCGGGTGCTGCACGAGCAGGGACTGGTGGAGAGCCGGCGCGGCCGGTACGGCGGTACGTTCGTCCACGCGCGCCCGGCGCCGGCCCCGACGGCGGACGCGGCCGAACTGCGCCGCCGGGTCGCGGACGTGGACGTGGCGGACACCCTGCGGTTCCGCGAGGTCCTGGAGCTCGGCGCGGCCGAACTGGCCGCCGCCCGGCCGCTCCCGCCGGACGCGGCGGACCGGCTGCGCGAGGCCCTGACCGCCACCCGCGACGCCGCCCCGGACGACTACCGCCGCCACGACACGCTCTTCCACCTCACCCTGGCCGAGCTGTCCGGCTCGCCCTCGCTGGCCGCCCACTACTCGGCGGTGCGGGCCACCGTCAACCAACTCCTCGACTGCATCCCACTGCTCGTCCGCAACCTGGAGCACTCGCAGCGCCAGCACGCGGCCCTCACCGAGGCCGTGCTCCGCGGCGACCGGGACGCGGCGCGCGCGGCCATGCGGGAGCACTGCGCGGGAACCGCGGCCCTACTGCGGGGCTTCCTCACGTAGGGCGGCGGGGCGCGGCGGCGGACGGCGCGTCCAAGGGGCGCGCGGCGCGCGGGGGTTGCGTCACACGCCGTCCCCGGGCAAAGGTACGGGAGGCGACCTTTGCGAGCCCCGACGGCGTCGGGCCACCGCCGGCCGCCGGTCTCCCCCACCGGAAAGGACGCGAGGGCACGTGACAAGGACGCGAGGGTACGTGACAAGCCGGCACAACCGACCCGACCCCACCCCTCGGACGCCCCGGACCCATCAGCCGCTGATCGGGGTCACCACCTACTTCACCCGCGCCCGCTGGGGCGTCGCCTGGGACCAGCACGCGGCGCTGCTGCCGAGCACGTACGTGGAGTACGTCCAGCGGGCGGGCGGCCTGGCCGCGATGCTGCCGCCCGACGCCCCGGACGCCGCGCCCGGGCTCGTCGCCCGCCTCGACGGCCTGGTCCTCGCGGGCGGTGAGGACGTGGACCCCGTCCTCTACGGCGAGGAGCCGCACCCGCGCACGGGCCGCCCGGTCCCGGAGCGCGACCTGTGGGAACTGGCGCTGCTGGACGCGGCGTTGCGGCGCGGCATCCCGGTGCTGGGCATCTGCCGGGGCATGCAGCTGATGAACGTCCACGCCGGCGGCACCCTCAACCAACACCTGCCGGAAACCGTGGGCCACAAGGGCCACAACCCTCGCGTCGGCACCTTCGCCGACCACCTCGTCGAGATGGTCTCCGGCACCCTGACGGCCCGCCTGATGCCGCTGCCGGTCGACGTCGCCACCCATCACCACCAGGGCGTCGCCCAGCTCGGCCGCGGCCTCGTCGCCTCGGCCCACGCGGAGGACGGCACCATCGAGGCCCTGGAACTCCCGTCCCCCGACGGCCGCTTCGCCGTCGGCGTGCAGTGGCATCCGGAGGTCCGCGACGACCTCCGCCTGATCCGGGGGCTGGTCGCGGCGGCCGCGGTGCCGTCACCCGACGCCGTCGGGGGCGCCTCCGGCCGTCACCGGGCCCCGTAGGGCCGCCGCTCCCCCGACAGGGACACGGCCTGCACCCACGGCTCGGCCGAAAGCCGCTCCAGGTCCCGGCGGGAGAGGTCGGCGGACACCGTCCGCCGTCCCTCGGGGACGCGGACGACGCCCGCCGCACGCAGCGTGGCGAGCTGCTCCGCCGACGGCGGGGCGGTGAGGCGGATCAGCACGGGGAAGACCCGCGCAGCGTCGTCGTCCGCCGCCGAGGCCAGCCGGACGGCGAGCGGAGCGTCGAGCTTGCCGTAGTCCATGCGCCGCAGCCTCCCACAGTCCGGCTCGCGGGCCGGCTCTCACAGTCCGGCTCACGGCCGGCTCTCACAGCCCGGCTCGTGGGCCGGCTCTCACAGCCCGGCCACGTCGAGCAGGCCGAAGCCCCACTTCTCGTCGAACTCCCCCGCCTCGGCGTGCGGCCGGGCGGAGTGTGCCTTGAGGAGCTCCTTGACGCGCGCGGGGTCGAGGTCGCCGTCCCGTTCGAGCAGCAGCGCGCAGACGCCGGCCAGGAACGGGCAGGCCATGCTGGTGCCCTGCATGGCGACGTGCTCGGTGTCGAGCGTGAGCTCGCGCTCGGGCGCGGAGTCCTGTGAGAGGGCGGAGACGATCATCGCGCCGGGCGCGGTGACGTCGGGTTTCCTGGCGCCGTCCCGCAGCGGTCCCTCGCTGCTGAAGTCGGCGATGTCGTCGAGGCGCAGCCAGGGGGCGGAGAACGTGTCGTGGTCGATGTCCTCCCAGGTCGTCCTGGTGGCGTAGGCGGCGACGGTGATCGCGGAGGAGGCGCAGCCCGGGGAGCCGATCTTCATGTCGTCGGACGTCATCGGCCCGTTGAAGCGGGCGTGGCCGCTCTTGTCCAGGATCCAGACGTCGACGGTGCCGCGGTCGGCCGCGCCGACGCCGCGGACGAGCAGCTGCCAGGTGGGCAGCAGGCCGGGGGCGAGGGAGTGTTCCTCGGGCCTGACCATGATGAAGAAGTTGCGGTCGTCGTTGAGGGTATTGGTCTCCGGGGTGGCGATCTCCACCTTTCCGTCGGGCAGGTCGTAGGTCATGGCGGAGTTCTCGGTGGTCGGGATCGGGCCCTGGAAGTCCGTGCTGTGCCCGGAGGGCGCGGCGACGGCGACCTCGAAGCGGCTGTCGGTCGCGTACCAGCCGTTGAGCATGAAGTCGTGGCGCCGTCCCTTGACGTCGGGGATGCACGGCAGGGACTTCACCGCCGTTCCGTGGACGGGGACGCGGGCGTGGATGTCGTCCGTGCCCTCGTTGCCGGCGGCGCAGCAGACGAGGCGGCCGGGGCCGGTCTCCTCGTCGACCGACAGGGAGAGGGCGTCGCTGCCGTCGTGGGGGTCGTAGTGTCCGCCGAGGCTGAGGTTGACCACGGTCGGCAGGCCCATCTCGCGGCCGAGGCGGAAGACGTACTGGATGCCGGCGGTGATGCCGGAGTCGAGGAAGTTCGTCTTGACGGCCACGATGCGGGCGTCGGGGGCCACGCCCCGGAAGACGGGCTCGGCGCCGGCGGAGATGCCGCTCACATGGCTGCCGTGGCCTTCGGTGTCGCGGGACTGGGTGAGCTGGGACCCCTTGAGCTCCAGGCCGAAGGCGCCTTCCGGGACGCCGTGCCCGTGCAGGGTCTGGTCCCAGATCCGTTCGATGCGGCCGGTGAAGGCGGGGTGGTGCGGATCGATGCCGGTGTCGACGATGCCGACGAGCACGTCCTTGCCGGTCAGGCCGGTGGTGTTCTGGAACGTGTCGACGCCCACGCCGGCGCGGGCGGCGTCGAGGTACGGGCGGAGGAGGTGGGCGGAGACGATCCGCTCGACACCGTCGTGCTCGGCGAGGGTCTCCAGGCCGTCGAAGGGGACGATGGCGGTGCGGATCCGGTTGCCGCCCTGGTTGATCCGCAGGCCCTCGTGCTTGACGTCGTCCAGCGTGGCGTCGGGCGTGCAGATGAGGGAGACGACGGCCCGGGTCGGCTTCGCCGGTTCGTCCACGGAGACCCAGCCCAGGGAGGCGGACTGGCGGCGGAGGGAGGAGACGTCGTCCTGGTGGTACCGCTGGTAGGCGGCGGCGAGTGAGGGTGCGAGCTTGCGATATTCCATGATCGCCCCCGTGGGTTCGCTTGAGGTTTCAGCGCGTGCTTGAAGGTTTCAGCGCGTGAGGTTTTCGGCTCGGTTCTGACGCGAGCGCGACCACTTTCAGGCTAATCCGGGTTGCGGAATGCGGCATTTCGTGGCATAGGCCCCCGCCCTCGCCCCTACGCCTGCGCCTACGCCTACCGCGCCTCCCCCCGCGTCAGCCCCAGCAGATCCCACGCCGGCCCCACCGGCCGCTGCCCCAGCGGCCACACCGCGCGGAGGTCGCGGCGCAGCGAGAGTCCGGCGACGGGGACCTCGACGAGGCGGCGGGCGGCGAGCTCGTCGCCGACGGCCAGTTCGCTGAGGACGGACGGGCCCGCGCCGCTCACCACCGCCGCCTTGACGGCCGTGGTGGAGGCGAGTTCCAGCAGCGGCGGCGCCGGGCCGTCCTCGGCGGCGAGGGCCGCGTCGAGGACCTGGCGGGTGCCGGAGCCGCTCTCGCGCAGGATCAGCGGGGCGGCGGCGAGCTCGGCGCGGGCGAGGGGGGCCCGGCGGCGGGCCCAGGGGTGACCGGGCGCGGCGACCAGGACGAGCCGGTCGTGGCCGATGACGGCGCCGTCGAGGCCGGGCGGCACCTCCAGGCCCTCGACGAAGCCGAGGTCCGCCCGGCCCGCGAGGAGGCGGGCCGCCACGGCCGCCGAGTTGCCGGCGAACAGGGAGACGGCCGTCCCCGGCCGTTGCGTGCGCAGCGCGATCAGCCAGCCGGGCAGCAGGTACTCGGCGATGGTCATGCTCGCCGCGACCCGCAGCCGCGAGTCCCGGCGCGTGCGCAGCGCCTGCGCCCCGGCGTCGAACGCCTCGGCCGCCTCGACGATCCGGCGCGCCCAGTCCGTCACCAGGACGCCGGCCGGGGTGAGCCGGGAGCCGCGCGGCGACCGTTCCACCAGGGCGACGCCCAGCATCCGCTCCATGCCCCGGAGCCGGCCGCTCGCGGCGGGCTGGGTGATGCCCAGCTCGCGGGCCGCGCGACCGAGGCTGCCCAGCCGGGCGACGGCGAGCAGCAGTTCCAGGGCGGCGAGGTCGGGGACGCGCTCGGCGATCGGCCGGTGCGGAACCGTCGGGTCGGTCATAAGTCCAGGTTATGTGGTCATAGGCACGGAGTCCCTGGTGAGGGCGGGCCGGAAAGGTGACCGTGGAGACATGAGCACGGTCGGTTCCCTCACCTCAGCCCCCACCCCCCTCGCGGCCCCCGCCCCCGCCCCCGGCGTCCGCCGGCTGCGCCACCTCGGCCCGAACTGGTACGCCACCGTCATGGGCACCGCCATCGTGGCGAGCGCCGGCGCCGCGCTCCCCGGGCGGGCGCTGCCGCGCCCGGCCCTGGAGGCCGTCTGGGCACTGGCCGCGGCGGCCCTCGCCGTCCTCCTCGCCGCCCGGGCCGCGCACTGGGTGCGCCACCGGGACCAGGCGGCCCGGCACCTCGCCGACCCGGCGGTCGCGCCGTTCTACGGCTGCCTGGCGATGGCCCTGCTGGCGGTCGGCGGCGCGACGCTCTCCGTGGGCGCGGGCGTCGTCGGCGAACGGGCGGCGGTGGCCGCGGACGCGGTGCTGTGGACGGCGGGTACGGTCACCGGACTGGCGGCCGCCGCCGGCATCCCGTACCTGATGGTGACCCGGCACCGCGTCGCGCCCGACGGCGCCTCGCCCGTGTGGCTGCTGCCCGTCGTGGCGCCCATGGTGTCGGCCGCGCTCGGCCCGGCGCTCGTCGCCCACCTGCCGGCCGGGCAGGCGCGGGAGGCCATGCTGCTCGGCTGCTACGCGCTGTTCGGGCTGAGCCTGCTGATGACGCTGGTGATCCTGCCGGTGCTGTTCTCCCGGCTGGTCCACCACGGCCCGCTGCCGCTCGCCCTCACCCCGACGCTGTTCCTCGTCCTGGGGCCGCTGGGGCAGTCCACGACGGCGGTGAACAACCTCGCCGACGCCGCCCCGGCCGCGGTCGGCGGCCCGTACCCGGCGGCGATGACGGCGTTCGCGGTGCTCTACGGCGTGCCGGTCATGGGCTTCGCCCTGCTGTGGCTGGCCTTCGCCACCGCCATGGTGGTCCGGGCGGCCCGCTCGGGCATGGGCTTCGCGATGACCTGGTGGGCGTTCACCTTCCCGGTCGGCACCTGCGTCACCGGCGCCGCCGGGCTGGCGCGCCACACCGGGCTGCACGCCCTGACCTGGCTCGCGGTCGCCATGTACGCGGTGCTGGTGGCGGCCTGGGCGGTCGCGGCCGTACAGACCGCGGCCGGGCTGGTCAGCGGACGGCTGTTCGCAGCGCCCGTCCCAGCACCTCGGGCGCCCGCGTCAACGACGGCCCGTACCACGTGAGATGCCGGCCGCTGACGAGCGCGGCGGGGAGCCCGGGGAACGCCTCGGGCCCGTCGTCGCGCGTGAAGCGGTACGGCTCGTCGGGCAGGACGACGAGGTCCGCGCCGCTCGCCCGCAGCTCCTCCAGCGGGACGCGCGGATAGCGCTCCGCGTGGCCGGCGTACACGTGGCGGACGCCGAGCCGGGCGAGGACGTCCCCGGCGAAGGTGTCCCGGCCGAGCACCATCCACGGCCGGCGCCACACCGGAACCACCGCCTCCAGCACGGGGGCCGCCCCCACATCCCGCCAGGCGTCCCGCGCGTCCGCCAGCCACCCGGGCGACGCCAGCCCGCAGCCGCCGACGAGCAGCCGCTCCAGCCCCCCGAACGCCTGCTCAAGCGTGCGCACTTCGGTCACCAGCACCTCAAGTCCGGCCGCACGCAGGGCGGCGAGGTCGGGGGCGCGGTTCTCCTCCTCGTTGGCGACGACCAGATCCGGGGCGAGGGCGGCGATCCGCGCGACGTCGGGGTTCTTGGTGCCCCCGACCCGGACCACGTCGAGCCCGGGCGGGTGCTCGCACCAGTCCGTGGCGCCGACGAGCAGTTCGGGCGCGGTGGCGGCGACGGCCTCGGTGAGGGACGGGACGAGCGAGACGACGCGGCGTACGGTACGGCGGCTGGTCACCGCCCCACCGTACGCCGGGGGAAGGGTGCCCCGGTCCCTCCCCCAGAGGGGGTACCCCCACCTTCGCCGTTTCCTGGGGCTGCGCCCCAGACCCCCTTGTCGCGGCTCCGCCGCTCGTCCTGAAACGCCGGACGGGCTGATCTAGCCCGTCCGGCGTTTGAGGACAACCGCGCGGAGCGCGGTTTCAGGGGGTCCGGGGGCTCGCCCCCGGGAATCGGCGAAGGGGCGGGGCCGGGGCACAGCCCGCCGCAGGCGCCCCCTCAGGAAGTCTTCACCGGCGCCAACTTGTCCAGCAGCCCAGGACGGGCATCCAGCCAACGCCCGGCCGAAGCCTTCTCCTTCCCCTTGCCGCCCTTCTGGATCTCCGCCTCCAGGGAGGCGAGGTCCTTCTCGGTCATCTTGAAGCCCTTCACCCACTCCGCGATCCGCGGGAAATCGGCGGCGAAGTCCTTCTTCCCGACGACGTGCAGCTCCTCACCCTTACCCCAGGCCCCCTTGGGATCCTTGAGCTTCTTGAGGTCGTAGGTGCCGTACGCCCAGTGCGGCGACCACAGGGTGGTGACGACGGGCTGCTTGTTCTTGATGGCCCGGTCCAGCTCGGCGAGCATCGTGGAGGTGGAGGACGAGACGACCTTGTACTCGCCGTCCAGGCCGTAGTCCTTGAGGACGTTGCCGTTGAGCTTGCCCATCATGCCGGCGCTGGCCTCGATGCCGACGATCTTCCCGCCGAACTTCCCGGCCTTGCCCTTGAGGTCCTCCAGCGAGTCCACGTCCTTGACGTACGACGGAACGGTCAGTTCCAGGGACGTGGGCCCGTACCAGGAACCCAGGTCGCTGAGCTTGTCGCCGTACCGGTCCATGTACTGCTGGTGCGTGGTGGGCAGCCAGGAGTCGAACTGGACGTCCATCTGCCCCTGCGCCAGCGCCGTGTACAGCGGACCGGGGTCGAGCTGCTTGACCTCGGGCTTGTAGCCGCGGGCCTCCAGGACGTTCTGCCAGAGGTAGGTGGTGGCGACGGCCTCGTCCCACGGGAAGTAACCGATCTTCACCTTCTTGCCGCGGCCGATGTCGGCCCCGGCGGCCACGCTCTCCCGCTCGCCGCCGGCCAGGTGCATGCCGCCCGCGACGAGCGCGAGGACGACGACGCCGACGGTGGCGACGGCGGTGCCGGGCCGGTAGTTGAGCACGGCGGAGGGCCGGGCACCGGACGGGGACTTGGCGGCGGCCCGGCGGCCGAGCGGGGAGACCCGCTTGCCGAGCGCGCCGGTCATCCGGTCCAGGTACATGGCGAGGACGACGACCGCGAGGCCGCTCTCCACACCGCCGCCGATGTCGACCTGGGTGACGGCCGCGTACACCGTCTCGCCGAGGCCGCCGGCGCCGGCCATGCCCGCGATGACGACCATGGACAGCGCGAGCATGATCACCTGGTTGACGCCCGCCATGATGGTGGGCAGCGCCAGCGGCAGCTGGACGCGGGTGAGGGTGTGCCGCGGGGTGGTGCCGAACGCCCGGGCGGCCTCGACGAGTTCGCCGTCCACCTGGCGGATGCCCAGCTCGGTCATCCGGACGCCGGGCGGCATCGAGAAGATGATCGTGGCGAACAGGCCCGGGATCGGGCCGATCGAGAAGAACATCACGCCGGGGATCAGGTAGACGAACGCCGGCATCGTCTGCATGAGGTCCAGCACCGGCCGCAGCGCCCGGCTGACGCGTTCGTCGCGGGCGGCCCAGATGCCCAGCGGCACCGCGAGCAGCAGGGTGAGGAAGCTGGCGACGAGGACGAGCGACAGCGTCGCCGTGGCCTCGTCCCAGAGCCCGAAGGAGTCGATCAGGGCGAGGCCGGCGAAGGCGAACACGGCGGCGAGCAGCCCGCGCAGCCACCAGGCGACGACGGCCAGGATGCCCGCCATCAGCAGCGCGTCGGGCGCGCCGAGCACCGCGTGGACCGCGTCGTAGAGGCCGGTCAGGACGGTGCTGATGGCGTCGAAGAGCCAGGAGAGGTGGTTCTGGAGCCAGTCCACGGCGGACTGCGCCCAGGAGCCGAGCTTGATCCTAGGCACCGGCGGTCACCCCCGCCGGCTGCTCGCCGAGCGCGGCCAGCAGCCGGTCCCGGGTGACCACCCCCGCCGGGGCGCCGTCGGCGCCGGTGACGGCGACCGGTCCGGTGCCGAGGGCGAGCGGGGCGAAGAGGTCGGCCAGCGGCGTGTCCGCGGCGACCGTGGTGACGGCGTCCGCGTCGTCGCCCCGCTCTGCGATGGAGCCGGCGGTGAGCACCCGCGAGCGGTCGACGTCCTGGATGAAGGAGGCGACGTAGTCGTTGGCGGGCCGGACGAGGATGTCCTCGGCGGTGCCGTTCTGGACGATGCGGCCGTCGCGCATGACGGCGACGCGGTCGCCGAGGCGCATGGCCTCGTTGAGGTCGTGGGTGATGAACACGATGGTCTTCTTGAGCCGCTTCTGCAGGTCCAGCAGCTGGTCCTGCATGTCACGGCGGATCAGGGGGTCGAGGGCGCTGAAGGACTCGTCCATCAGCAGCAGGTCGGCGTCGGTGGCGAGGGCGCGGGCGAGGCCGACGCGCTGCTGCATGCCACCGGAGAGCTCGTCGGGCCAGGAACGCTCCCAGCCGCCGAGCCCGGCGAGCTCCAGGGCCTCGGCGGCCCGCCGCTCGCGCTCGGCGCGCGGGACGCCGCGCACCTCCAGGCCGTAGCCCGCGTTCTCCAGCACGCTGCGGTGCGGGAAGAGGGCGAAGTGCTGGAAGACCATGCTGATGTTGCGCGAGCGGACCTCGCGCAGCTCGGCGGGGGTGAGGGCGGTCAGGTCGCGCCCGTCGTAGGAGACCCGGCCGGAGGTGGGGTCCAGGAGGCCATTGAGCATCCGGAGCAGGGTGGACTTGCCGGAGCCCGAGAGACCCATCACGACGAAGATCTCGCCGGCCTCGACCTCGAACGAGGCGTCGATCACGGCTGCCGTGGTGCCGTCCGCACGCAGCTCGTCGCGGCTCGCGCCGCCTTCGAGCCGCTTGACGGCGGCTTCGGGTCGTTTGCCGAACACCTTGTACAAGTGCTCGGCCTTCAGCCTGGACACATACACCTCACGGGTCGAACCTGGTGACGCCCGCCTCCCCCCGGCGGGCGGCCGTGGAGCGGGACGGGCATCGGGCCCGCGTCCCGCACGCGCCGCTTCCGGCACAGGCGGGTCCGCTCCGCGGCCGCGCCTGCCCCCGTTTATCGGGAGCAAACGGAAGAGTGATCCAGTTCACATGAGGCCGGAGGTGTGTCAGTGGCGTACGGCATGATCGGAGTGTGACGCGACGCCTGATGCTCCTCGACACCGCCTCCCTCTACTTCCGCGCCTACTTCGGCGTGCCGGAGTCGGTGCGCGCCCCCGACGGCACGCCCGTGAACGCGGTGCGCGGCCTGCTGGACTTCATCGCCCGCCTCGTCCAGGACCACCACCCGGACGACCTCGTGGCCTGCATGGACGAGGACTGGCGCCCACAGTGGCGAGTGGATCTGATCCCGTCCTACAAGGCGCACCGGGTAGCGGAGGAAGTGGCGGAGGGCACGGACGAGGAGGAGGTGCCGGACACCCTCTCCCCGCAGGTGCCGGTGATCGAGCAGGTGCTGGACGCGGTGGGCATCGCGCGCGTCGGCGCGCCGGGGTACGAGGCCGACGACGTGATCGGCACCCTCACCGCGCGGGCCGCGGGACCGGTGGACGTGGTCACCGGCGACCGGGACCTCTACCAGCTGGTCGACGACGCCCGCGGCGTACGCGTGCTGTACCCGGTGAAGGGCGTCGGCACGCTCCAGATGGTGGACGAGGCGGTACTGCGGGAGAAGTACGGGGTGGACGGCTCCGGCTACGCCGACCTGGCGCTGCTGCGCGGCGACCCCAGCGACGGGCTGCCCGGCGTGCCGGGGGTCGGCGAGAAGACGGCGGCGAAGCTGCTGGCCTCGTACGGCGACCTGGCGGGCATCCTCGCGGCCGTCGACGATCCCGCGTCACGGCTGACCCCTGCGCAACGCCGGCGACTGGACGAGGCGCGCCCGTACCTGGCGGTGGCGCCGAAGGTGGTGCGGGTGGCGTCCGACGTGGCGCTGCCGCCGTTCGACGCGGCCCTGCCGGCGGCTCCGCGCGACGCGCGGGCGCTGGAGGTGCTGGCTCGGCGGTGGGGGTTGGGCGGATCCTTGCAGCGGCTGCTCTCGGCCCTTTCGGGGTAGTGTTAGGTTAGGCATTCCTAACTAAGATCAGCAGCCCGCGTGTTCAGGGAGACCGTCCAATGGCAGACCGCCCCGCCCCGAGGAAACGCCCGGTCCACCGGGCGCACGTCGTGCGCACCGAGCGCCTGACGCCGCACATGACGCGGGTGGTCCTGGGCGGTGAGGCCCTGGACGCGTTCGCGGCCGGCGCGTACACGGACCACTACATCAAGATCCTCTTCCCCTACGAGGGCGTCGCCTACCCGGAGCCCTTCGACATGGAGGCCGTCCGCCGGGACCTGCCGCGCGACCAGTGGCCCCGCACCCGCACGTACACGGTCCGCTCCTTCGACCGCCTCGCCCGCGAACTCGTCGTCGACTTCGTGGTCCACGGCGACGAGGGCCTGGCCGGCCCCTGGGCCGCGCGCGTCGAGCCGGGCACCGAGGTGCTGTTCATGGGCCCCGGCGGCGCCTACGCGCCCGACCCGGCGGCCGACTGGCACCTCCTCGCGGGCGACGAGAGTGCCCTGCCCGCCATCGCCGCCGCGCTGGAGCACCTCTCGGCCACCCGGCCCGACGCCACCGTCCGGGCGTTCGTCGAGATCGCCGACGCGGACGAGGAGCAGAAGCTCGACCTCGCCCCCGGCATCGAGGTCGTCTGGCTCCACCGCGGCACCGCCCCCGTCGGCGAGCTCCTGGTGACCGCCGTCCGCTCCCTCGACTTCCCGCCCGGTGACGTCCACGCCTTCGTCCACGGCGAGGCCGGCTTCGTCAAGGAGCTCCGCCGCTACCTCCGCATGGACCGCGAGATCCCCCGCGAGCGCCTCTCCATCTCCGGCTACTGGCGCCGGGGCCACGACGAGGACGGCTGGCAGGCCTCGAAGCGGGAGTGGAACCAGCAGGTGGAGGCGGAGCAGGAGGGCGCACAGCTCAGCCCGTCCGGCGTCTGAGCCCCCCCCCGGCGCCCCCTCCCAGCCCGTCCGGCGCCTGAGGACAACCGGCGCCCCTCCCAGCCCGTCCGGCGTTTGAGGAGAACCGCGGAGCGCGGTTTCGGGGGCCATGGGGCGTCAGCCCCAGGAAACGGCGAAGGGGTGGGACCGGGGCGCACCCACCACGCCCCCTCCACCCACCACCCGGCGGGATAGGCTCAGCGCCATGCGCCCCGCACGGATACCCCTGGCGAGCACGGCCGCCGTGACCCTCGCCCTGCTGGCGTCCGGCCCGGCGGCCGCCGCCCCCGCCGGCCCGGACACGCAGATCACCCACGCGGACCCCGCACCCCCCGGCGGCGACGTCGAGTTCGTCGTATCCCTCGACGACGCCACCGCCGAGCACGTCGACTCCGTGGTCGTCCGCTCCCCCGCCTTCACCTCCAAGATCACCGTGGTGAAGAAGGACTTCGGCCACAACAAGGCCGACGACACCACCCTGTCCGTACGCGGCCGGATCCGCTGCGACGCCCGCCCCGGCGATCACCCGGTGACCGTCCTCCTGAACGGCGAGGGGAAGCCCGCCGCCACCACACGGGTGACCGTGACCGGAGGGCGCACCGGCACCTGCGACGGCACCTCGCCCGCCCCGGCCGGACCCACCGCGCTGCGGCTCCGGCCCGGCGGCCGGGAGCCGCAGCGCGGCGACGAGGCCGTGTTCACCATCACCACCGACCGGGCCACCCTCGACGCGCACGACGCGCTCGTCCTCCGCTCCCCCGCCTTCGTCACCCCCGTCAAGCGCCTGGCGAAGAACTTCAAGGAGGGCAAGGGCGAGGGCTGGTGGACGGACCTCGCGGGCATGGTGCGCTGCGACGTCCAGCCCGGCACCTACGCCGTGGACCTCGTGGCCGGCGGGGGCGACGAGGAGGAGGACTCGCCCCTGGAGTCGGTGAAGTTGACCGTCCCGAAGGCCATGGACCCGGCCAACCGCGACTTCTGCGCCGGCCCCCGCGCGTACAAGGAGATCGTCGACCGGACCAGCGAGACCGCCCCTGACGGAGACGGATCCGACGGAGGCGACCAGGCGGGCGCGAGCGACAGCGACGGCCCGGGCACCGGCACGATCGTCGCCATCTCCTCCGCCGCGGCCCTGCTGGCGGCCTCGGTCACCTACTTCCTGGTCGGCCGCCGACGGCGGGCACGGAAGCGGCCCGACGAGTCCTGGTGAGCCACACGTTCCCGCCCCCACCCGAGAGTCCGTACAACCGGCCCTGGAGCAGCAGGTTCTCGCGGCCGGTGGCCGTCGGGTCGGCGCCGGAGCGCTGGGCGACGACACCGATGGCGCGCCGTACGCGCTCGGGCCGGCGGAGGGCGTCGTGGCCGGCGACGGACGCGGTGCCGGTGTCGGGCCGGGCCAGGGTGGTGAGGATCTTGACGGTGGTGGACTTCCCGGCACCGTTGGGGCCGAGGAGCCCGAAGAAGGTGCCGGCCCGGGCGGTCAGGTCGAGCCCGTCCAGGGCGGTCACCCCGCCGGGGTAGGTCTTGGTCAGCCCGCGATGTATCGCGTTTCGCCGGACGGCGGGAACGCGAGGACGTGGGAACGCGAGGACGTGGGAACGCGGGTCCGCAAGGACGCGGCAACGCGAAAGAGCCCGTCCCGGAAGACTTCCGGGACGGGCTCTCCGGCGGGAACCGGCGGCGCGGCTGTCACCCCACCGACGAGTAGGCCACCACCCCGCGCAGCAGCCCGTCGACCGCCTTGCGCGCGTTCCGCGCGACCGGGCTGCCGTGCGGCGCCGCGGCCGCGATCTGCCCGAGGACGTCGATCAGCTGCTTGGACCAGCGGACGAAGTCGCCGGCGGGCATCTCGATCTCCCGCAGCACCTCGTCCAGCCCGTGCCCGGACGCCCAGCGGTAGGCGGCCCAGGCGAACCCGAGGTCGGGCTCGCGCTGGCCCACGCCCTCCGCCTGGTTGATCCGGTGCGCCTCCTCCAGCGCGTCCAGCCGGCCCCAGATGCGGACCATCTCGCCCAGCGCCGCCTTCGCCGCGCCGGAGGGCAGCTTGGGCGCCACCGCGTCGTCGCTCATCCGCGCCTCGTAGACCAGCGCGGACGCGCAGGCCGCCAGCTCGGCCGGGGCCAGGCCGTCCCAGACACCCTCGCGCAGGCACTCGGAGGCGAGCAGGTCCAGCTCACCGTAGAGCCGGGCCAGCCGCCGGCCGTGCTCGGTCACCTCTCCGTTCCGGAGGTAATCGAGCTCGGTCAGGAGTGCGCAGATCCGGTCGAAGGTCCGGGCGATGGTGTTCGTCCGGCCCTCGATCCGCCGCTCCAGCTGCCGGGTGTCCCGCAGCAGCCGGTGGTAGCGCTCGGCCCACCGGGCGTGGTCCTCGCGCTCGTCGCAGCCGTGGCACGGATGCGCCCGGAGCGCCGTCCGCAGCCGGGAGATCTCGGCGTCGTCGACCGCCGCCGACCGGCCCTTGCGGTGCCGCTCGGGCACGATGTGCCCGGCCTTGGTGCGCAGCGCCGACGCGAGGTCGCGCCGGGACTGCGGGCTCCGCGGGTTGAACGTGCGCGGGATGCGCATCCGCTCCAGCGGCTCGACGGGCACCGGGAAGTCGAGCGGCGCGAGCCGCTTGACCTGCCGTTCGGCGGTGAGCACCAGCGGGCGCGGCCCGTCGTACGCGTCCCAGCCCCGGTGCCGGTCGGTACGGCCGGGCAGCCCGGGGTCCAGGACCAGGGCGAGCCCGGCGAACTTGCCGGTCGGGACGTGGATGACGTCGCCCGGCTTGAGCTTCTCCAGGGCGGCGGCAGCGGCGGCCCGGCGCTGGGCGGCGCCCTGCTTGGCCAGCTCGGTCTCCCGCTCCTTGAGTTCACGGCGCAGCCGCGCGTACTCCTCGAAGTCGCCGAGGTGGCAGGTGACCGCCTCGCGGTAGCCCGCGAGCCCCTCCTCGTTCTTCTGCACCTGACGCGAGATGCCGACGACCGAACGGTCCGCCTGGAACTGGGCGAACGAGGTCTCCAGCAGCTCCCGCGACCGGTGCCGGCCGAACTGGGAGACGAGGTTGACCGCCATGTTGTACGACGGCTTGAAGCTCGACCGGAGCGGGTACGTGCGAGTACCGGCCAGGCCGGCGAGGGCGCCCGGGTCCATGCCTCGCTGCCAGAGCACGACCGCGTGCCCCTCGACGTCGATGCCCCGCCGGCCGGCCCGGCCGGTCAGCTGGGTGAACTCACCGGGGGTGATGTCCGCGTGCTGCTCGCCGTTCCACTTGACGAGCTTCTCCAGCACCACGGACCGGGCGGGCATGTTGATGCCCAGGGCCAGCGTCTCGGTGGCGAAGACCGCCTTGACCAGACCCTTGACGAAGAGCTCCTCCACGACCTCCTTGAAGGTCGGCAGCATGCCGGCGTGGTGCGCGGCGATGCCCCGCTCCAGCCCCTCCAGCCACTCGAAGTAGCCCAGGACGTGCAGGTCCTCGTCGGGGATCGCGGCCGTGCGCTCCTCGACGATCTCGCGCACCCGGCGCCGGGCGTCGTCGTCGTTCAGCCGCAGCCCGGCGTAGAGGCACTGCTGGACGGCGGACTCGCAGCCCGCGCGGCTGAAGATGAAGGTGATGGCGGGCAACAGGCCCTCGGCGTCCAGCCGCTCGATGACCTCGACCCGGCTGGGGGTCCAGATCCGGCTGCGCTGACGCCGCTCCCGCTCGCGGTCGGCCTCGCGCAGCATCTTGCCGCGGCGGCGGTCGCGGCCGAGCGGCCGGCTGTTCTCCATCCGGGCCAGCCGGACGAGGTCCGGGTTGACCTCCCGGCGCCCGGTGACGGGCGTGCCGTCCGGACCCGTCTTCTCTTCGAACAGGTCGTACATCCGCCGCCCGGCCAGCACGTGCTGCCACAACGGCACCGGCCGGTGCTCCGAGACGATCACCTCGGTGTCGCCGCGGACGGTGTCCAGCCAGTCGCCGAACTCCTCGGCGTTGGAGACGGTCGCCGACAGGGACACCAGCGTCACCGACTCCGGGAGGTGGATGATCACCTCTTCCCAGACGGCGCCGCGGAAGCGGTCGGAGAGGTAGTGCACCTCGTCCATGACCACGTGGCCCAGCCCGTTCAGGGCCTGCGAGCCGGCGTACAGCATGTTCCGCAGCACCTCGGTGGTCATCACGAGCACCGGGGCGTCGGAGTTGACGCTGTTGTCACCGGTCAGCAGTCCGACCTTGGCGGCGCCGTAGCGCTTCACCAGGTCGTTGTACTTCTGGTTGGACAGCGCCTTGATGGGGGTGGTGTAGAAGCACTTGCGGCCCTCGCGGAGGGCCAAGTGGACGGCGAACTCGCCCACGATGGTCTTGCCGGAGCCGGTCGGCGCCGCGACCAGCACCCCCTTTCCGGCCTCCAGGGCCTTGCAGGCGTCGATCTGGAACGCGTCCAGCTCGAAGTCGTACATTTCGCGGAAGGAGGCCAGCGCGGTGGCCTGCTCCGCGGCGCGCCGCTTCGCCAGGGCATAGCGCTCAGCAGGGGACATGTCGTCGGTCATCTTGTCTACGAGCCTACCGGGCGGGTCGGACAGGCACGCGATCTTTACTGGCTCAGGCACCACCCAGCCCGTCCGGCGTTTGTGGACAACCGCGCGGAGCGCGGTTTCGGGGTCTGGGGCGCAGCCCCAGGAATCGGCGAAGTGGGGGTGCCCCCTCTGGGGGAGGGGCTGGGGCTACCCCCGAACCCCCAACACCCGCACCGCACCCCGCACCGTCTGCGCCACCACCGGCAGCGCCCCCACCCGCTCCCCATCCGCATACGCCGTCACATCAGCCGCCGCCAGCGAAACCCGCGCCGCCCGAAACACCCGCACCCGAGGATGCGAAAGATGCGTCCCCCGATAAACACGGGGGAACACCCGCAAAAGCTCCCCCCGCCCACAAGCCCCCACCACCGTCACATCGAACAGCCCGTCGTCCATCCGCGCGTCCCCGCAGATCCGCATGCCGCCCCCGTACGACCCGCCGTTCCCCACGGCGACGAGCGTCGCCTCCACAAGCCGCTCCGGCCCGTCGTCGAGCCGCATCCGATACGGGATCGGGCGCAGCGCGGCCAGTTCGGCGAGCAGGGCGAGGTCGTAGCGGAACCGCCCGGAGGGGAACCGCATCCGGTTGCCGCGGTCGTTGACGCGCGAGTCGAAGCCGGAGGCGAGCACGGTCCCGAAGTACGGACCGCCGACGATCCGGCCCAGGTCACGCGGGACGCCGCCGTCCCCCTTCAGCGACCCGGCGATGAGCCGCGCCGCCGCCTCCGGGGCCCGGACGGGCAGCCCGTTGGCGCGGGCGTAGTCGTCGCCCGTCCCGACGGCGACGACGCCGAGCGGGGTCGGCGTGCCGGCGACGGCCTGCAGCGCGAGCGACACCATCCCGTCCCCGCCCACGGCGATCAGCGCGCCGGTGCCACCGGCGACCGCCTCCCGGGCCCGCCGCAGCGCGTCGGCCGCGTCCGCGCCCACGACGGTACGGACGGAGTGCCCGGCCGCGCGCAGCACCCGGGCCGCGGGCTGCGCGGCGCGGGCGCCACGGCCACGGCCGGCCGCCGGATTGACGAAGAGCGTGATGTCGCTGGTCACGCGCGGACCCTACGCGAAGGGGCGGCAGCCGTATACCGGCTGCCGCCCCGAAGAACGCGGATCAGGATCAGGTGAAGTCGTCGAACCCGTTCCGTCGCACGGGCTGCCCGTTGTGCCCGTCACGACCCGACCGGTCCGCGGCGGCCAGCGGCTCCACGTCGCCGACCGACTGCGGGGTGAGGTCCAGGGGCGCCGCCTCGTCGTCGTCGAGGAGACGGTCCGGGTTGGCCCGGCCCCTGCGCTTGTCGTTGAGCAGGGCGATGCCGACGGCGATGAAGTACAGCGCGACGATCGGCCCGGCCAGCATGAACATCGAGTACGGGTCGACGGTCGGCGTCGCCACAGCCGCGAAGACCGTGACGCCCATGATCATGCCGCGCCACCAGCCCAGCATCCGGCGACCGGTGAGAACCCCGCCGAAGTTGAGCAGCATGAGCAGCAGCGGCAGCTCGAAGGAGAGGCCGAAGACGATGATCAGCCGCATGATCAGGTCGAGGAGGTCGTCCAGCGGCACGAGGTTGGTGACCCCGTCCGGTGTGAACTCGATCAGGACCTCGGCGGCCGTGGGCATGATCGTGTACGCGAACCAGGCACCCGCGGCGAAGAGCGGCACACCCGCCGAAACGAAGCTGAGCGCGTACTTCTTCTCGTGGCGGTGCAGACCCGGTGCCAGGAAGGCCCAGAGCTGGTAGAGCCACACCGGGCTGGACAGCACCAGACCGGAGACCATGGCCACCTTCATCGACAGGGCGAAGGGCCCGGTCAGCCCCGACATCGTGAGGGTGCCGCACTTGGTCTTGGTGCCGGACTTGGCCTCCAGGAGCTCCCTGACGGGGACCTTGCAGCCGATGGACTGCTGGATCGGGTGCTGGAACACCTCGATGATCTCGCGGTAGTAAATGAACGAGACGATCGAGACGATCACGATCGCGATGACCGACTTCGCCAACCGGTTGCGCAGCTCACGAAGGTGCTCCGCGAGCGGCATCCGCCCCTCGGGATCCTTCTCCTTCTTGCGGGCAGGCTTGAGCAACCCACGTCCCTATCTCGTGCGGCGGACGGTCGCCTACCCGGCGGCCGCCCCAGTCGTCCTCGGTCGTCAGCGCTGCGTCGTGCGGTCGGCCGGCTCCTGCACCGGTCGCGAGGTCACGTCGCCGGGAGCCGCCTTGATCGTACGCGGGGCCGCCGCCTGCTGGTCCGCGGGCTCGGCGGGCGCCGCGGCGTCCTTGCCCTCGGACTTCATCGCCTTGGCCTCGCTCTTGAGGATGCGGGCGGACTTGCCGAGGGCACGCGCCATGTCGGGGAGCTTCTTGGCACCGAACAGGAGCACGACGACGACGAGAATGAGGATGATCTCCGGGGCGCCGATCCGTCCGAACAACATAAGCGTTTACCTTCTCACCGAAGCGGTTTAGGGGTGTGGAGCTGTGGACCGATAAGACGTTTTGCCCAGCAGTCGTACGGCAGCGATCGTAACGCGCAAGGATGAACGCCGGGCAATCCCCGCGCGTACTTCCCCGCCGTTCCCCCCGCTGTTCCCGCGTGCGACCCTCCGCTTCGTCGGCAGGGCCACCCGCACCAGCGTACCGCCAGCGCTTCCGGCACAGGAGACGGCCGTCGGCCCCTTCCGGCCGGGCCGTCCGCGCCGGGCGTCACGCCCGGCGCACGCCAGGCCGCACGCCGAGCTCACTCCGGGCGTACGCCGTGCGCCACCCGCGCCGCCTCCGAGGCGAGCGGGACGGCGGCCCGCTCCAGGTCCTCGGTCGCCCGGGCGATCCGGCGGGAGCTCTCCTCCACCTGCCGGGCCAGCCGGCGCACCTGCGCGAGGACGAGCGCGGCGAGCACGCCGAGCACGGCGATGCCGCAGAAGGAGAGGGCGACGGCCAGCATGGGGAAGAGCATGGGGACGAACCTACCGAAGGCGGGACGGCGGACCGGCACGGGCCCGGGCCCAAGACGAGGGGGACGCCCGCGTCAGACGCGCGAGTGCAGCCGCAGCGCCCGCACCCCGCCGCCCGTCAGCAGCTGCACGATCCGCTCCCCCGCCGGCTTGCGGACCGACGCGCCGCAGTCCGGGCAGGTGAAGGAGTAGAACGTGGTGCGCCGGCTCCCGCCGATCGCCAGCCGGATCGCGCCGGCCGCCAGCTCGATGCTCCGCCGGCAGTCGGGGCAGGCGGCCTTGAAGACCGCGCCCGAGAGGTCCCGCACGGGCCCGCTCACCGTCCTCACCCGCCGTACGCCGCGAGCGCCTCGCGCGCCGCGTTCCGCGCGCTCGCGGCCAGCTCCGGGGGCGAGACGATCCGGCCGTCCCGGCCGAGCCGCAGCGCCAGCCGGCGCAGCGAGGCCGGGTCGGGGGTGCGCAGGGTGATCCGCAGGCCGCCCCCGGGCAGTTCCTCGGCGCTGTCGTGCGGGTAGTACTCGGCCACCCAGCGCCCGCCGGGGCCGACCTCGACGACGACCTCGGGGTCCTCGGCCGCGGGCTGCACCAGCCCGGCCGACAGGTCGCGGGGCTCGACCGGCGGCGGGTCGGAGACCTCGTCCAGCAGCCGGATCTCGGCCACCCGGTCCAGCCGGAAGGTGCGCCGGGCCTCGGAGAGCCGGCACCACGCCTCCATATAGGTGTGGCCGACGGCGAACAGCCGGATCGGGTCGACCTCGCGCTCGGTCAGCTCGTCGCGGGCCGGCGAGTAGTAGCGCACCCAGAGCCGGCGGCGTTCGGAGATGGCCCGGTCGACGTCGGCGAAGACGCCGCCCTCGGACTCGAAGGTCACCGACAGCCGGGAGCTGGCGCCCGCCGTCTCCCCGGCCGCGGCCTCGATCTTAGCGGTGGCGCGCACGAGCGCCTGCCGGTCGCTCTCGCGCAGCCCGGGCAGCGTGGCCACCGCGCGGGCGGCCACCAGCAGCGCGGTGGCCTCGTCCGCCGCGAGCCGCAGCGGCTCGCCGGTGCTGGTGCCCGAGGCGTCGGGGTTGTGCCACCAGATGCGGTCGCCGTCGGTGTCGATGTCCAGCAGGTCGCCGCCGCGGAAGCTGGTGCCGCACATCGGCAGCACGTCGAGGTCGCCGATCAGCTCGTCCTCGGTGATGCCGAAGGCCCGGGCGACGTCGGCGACGCGGGCGCCGGGGCGCTCGCGCAGGTAGGTGACCAGCGACAGCATCCGCCGGGTCTGGTCGATGGCGTTTCCGGCCATGGGGGGTCGGTCCGTGCCCTTCTGCTCGAAACTGCTCGAAGTCCGCTGATCGCTCGACGTCCGCCGGTCACTCGACGTCCGCCGGTCACTCGACGTCCGGTGGGTCCGCCGCGGCCGCTCGTGAGGAACGCCGCGGCGGCCCGTCAGCCCTCCGCCACGGCCCGCAGCCGGTCGAGGACGTCGACCCGGAGGTCGTCCGGTTTCAGCACCACGACGTCCGGGCCGAACTCCACCAGCCAGGCGTCCAGCCCGTGCCCGTACGGGATCTCCAGTTCGTCCCAGCCGTCGCCCAGGTCACGGTGGGCGAGGGCCTTGGCGCGCAGCGGATAGCCGTGCCCCGCCCGGACCTTGATCAGCGCGGTGCCGGTGGCCGTCTCGCCGGCCCAGGTCTCCACGGTCTCCCGGACGGTGACGTGGTCCGGGACCGGCGCGGTGAAGGGCAGGGCGCGCGAGCGGACGCGGCCGGTGATGCGGGAGAGGCGGAAGACGCGCTCCGCCTCGCGGTCGCGGTCCCAGCCCGCCAGGTACCAGTGCCCGCGCCAGCACTCCAGCGTCCACGGCTCGACGTGCCGCGGCTCGGGGCGGGCGGCGTTGGCCTTGCGGTAGTCGAAGACGACGGTCCTGCGGTCGCGCGCCGCCAGCATCAGCGGCTCGAACGCCGCCTCGTGCACGGGGATCCGCGTCTCCAGGGCACCGCCCTCGTACCCGTCCTCCGCCAGCGGCATCCCGGCCGCGCGCAGCTTCTGCAGCGCGCCGCTGGCGGCCGACGCCAGCCGCGCCTGCTGCCAGACCTTGGCGGCGAGGCCGAGCGCCGCGGACTCCTCGACGTCGAGGGTGATCGGGGGGAGGCGGTTGCTGTCCCGGCGGGCGAGGTAGCCGGTCTCGCCGTCGACGCCCTCGACCGTCTCGATGATCAGGCCGAGCTCGCGGAGGTCCTCCTTGTCCCGCTCGAACATGCGGTTGAAGGCGTCGTCGCTGCCGGTGCCGGCACCGCGGGGGGACGCGCCGGACGCCGAGGCCGTACCACCGTCCGGCGCGACGTCCGCCCCGGACGCCACGTCGTTCCCCGGGCCGAAGGCTTCCAGGTACGCCTCGATCGAGCCCCGCAGCTCCCGCTTGCTGAGCGGACGACGCGTCCCCAGCAGGCACAGCGCCAGATTCATCAGCCGCTCGGCCTTGGCAATCGCCATCGACGCCCTCTCGCCCTCTTCTCAAGTTCTTTCAACCGATGACCGTACCGCTCACCGCGCACCCGGCAAAAGCCGAGGGCCCGCGCACAAGGCACGGGCCCTCGGTCGGAGCCGTTCGGCGTCCGGTCAGACGGCGATCAGGTCGCAGACGAAGATCAGCGCCTCGCCCGGGGCGATCACACCGCCGCCCGCGCCGCGCTCGCCGTAGGCGAGGTGGGCGGGGATGGTCAGCCGGCGGCGGCCGCCGACCTTCATGCCCTGGATGCCCTTGTCCCAGCCCTGGATGACCTGGCCGGCGCCCAGCTGGAACTCCAGCGGCTTGCCCCGGTTCCAGCTCGCGTCGAACTCCTCGCCGGTGGAGTAGGCGACGCCCACGTAGTGGACCTTGACGAAGTCGCCGATCTTGGCCACCGCGCCGTCGCCCTCCCAGATCTCGACGATCTCCAGGTCGGACGGGACCGGACCCTCGGGGAAGTCGATCTCCGGCTTGTCGATGTTCACGTAAGTGCTCCTACGAACGGATTCTTCGGACAACCGTGCAAGTTTCGCAGATGAGCGGTCCGAACTCGTCCTCGATGGGCCGGTCAGACCTTGCCCACGATGTCCACGACGAAGACCAGCGGCGCGTCGGCGGGGATGCCGCTGCCCGGCGGCGGGCTGCTGCCGTACGCCTGCTCGGCCGGGAGCACCAGCAGCACCCTGTCCCCCACGTGCTTGCCGACCAGGCCCTTGTCCCAGCCGGAGACGACCGAGGCGGTGCCGATCTGGAAGGCGGTGGCGCCGCCGTGGTCCCAGGACGAGTCGAACTTCTTGCCGCCGTCCCACAGCACACCGGTGTACTGGGCGACCAGGCCGTCACCGGCCTTGACCTCCGGGCCGTCACCCTTGATCAGCACCTGCTCCTTGAGCTCCTTGGGCGCCTTCTCCCCCTTGGGGATCGTGATCTCGGCGGCCTTCCCGGACTCGGCCTTCACCTCGGGCAGGCCCGGCTCGGACTTCGCCTGGTCGCCCTTGGCCTCCGCCTTGGCGTCCACCGTGCCGGTGCCCACGACGTCGAGGACCCAGACCAGCGTCTGGTCCGCGTTCTGCTGGACCTTGTCGCCGTACATCGACTTCAGCGTGCCCTCGGCCCACACCCGGGTGCCGACCTTGCGGCCCACCAGCGCGTCGGCGACGGCGTCGGGCACCTGGCCGCCGCCCTCGCCGCCGCCCACCCGCTGCACCAGCTCGCGGCGCGGACCCTTGGTGTCCTGCCCCGGCTCGGGGTACCAGGTGCCCTTCGGGGTGGTGCCCTCCTGGGTCGACTGCACCGCGTACGCGAGGCGGGCGAACGCGCCCTTCTCCACCGTGGCGCCCTTGCCCTCGGTGATCGTGGTGATCCGCACCTTGTCGGGGCCCTTGGCGTCCTTCGGCGCGGTGATCTTCGGCTGCTCGCCGAAGGCGCCCGCCACCTTGATGTTCGAGCCGCCCTGGGCGGACCCGGAACTCTCCGCGGACTTGGAGCTGTCGGCGGACTTCTTGCCGCCGTCGTCGTCCGAGCCGCAGCCCGCGGCGGTCAGCAGCAGGACGGGCACGGCCAGCGCGGCGGCCAGACGGCGGGACGGGCGGGTGCCGCTCGCGGTCCTGGCGAGGCGACGGGAATGCGGGGTTCGTCCCGCGGTGAATCGCAGCATCGGTCCAACTCGGGCTAGGGGGTGGCTGAACAGTGCCCGCCACTCTACGTCCTGAGTCCCGCCCGATACCCCCGTCCGACACGGCGGTGCGCCGGGCCGAGGGGCCCGGCGCACCGATGTCGCATTCCCATACCCGAATGCGTGCTTTTCAGCCGTGCGGATCAGCCGTGCGAACCGCAGGCCGCGCGTCCGCTCACATTCCGGCAATCAGCTTTTCCACCCGGTCGTCCACCGACCGGAAAGGGTCCTTGCACAACACGGTGCGCTGTGCCTGGTCGTTGAGCTTGAGATGGACCCAGTCGACGGTGAAGTCCCGGCGCTGTTCCTGCGCGCGGCGGATGAAATCGCCGCGGAGCCGGGCGCGAGTGGTCTGCGGTGGTACCGACTTGCCCTCGAAGATCTTGAGGTCGTTGCACACCCGGGCGGCCTGGCCGCGCCGCTCCAGCAGGTAGTACAGCCCCCGGCGGCGGTGGATGTCGTGGTAGGCGAGGTCTATCTGGGCCACCCTCGGGTGGGACATGCTGATGTTGTTCTTCGCCCGGTACCGCTCGATGAGCTGGTACTTCATCACCCAGTCGATCTCGGTGGAGATGCGGTCCAGGTCCTCGTCCCGGACGGCCTCCAGGGCCCGGCCCCAAAGCTCCAGCACCCGCTCGACGGTGCCCGTGCGGATGCCGCGCCGCTCGCAGAAGTCCACGGCCTTCTCGTAGTACTCCTGCTGGACCTCCAGCGCGGACGCCTCGCGGCCGCTGGCCAGCCGCACCTTGCGGCGGCCCGTGATGTCGTGGCTGACCTCGCGGATGGCCCGGATGGGGTTCTCCAGGGTGAGGTCGCGCATCACCGTGCCGGCCTCGATCATGCGGAGCACAAGGTCGGTGGCCCCGACCTTGAGGAGCATCGTGGTCTCCGACATGTTGGAGTCGCCGACGATGACGTGCAGCCTGCGGTAGCGCTCGGCGTCGGCGTGCGGCTCGTCCCGGGTGTTGATGATCGGGCGGGAGCGGGTGGTGGCGGAGCTGACGCCCTCCCAGATGTGCTCCGCGCGCTGGCTGACGCAGTAGACCGCGCCGCGCGGCGTCTGGAGGACCTTCCCGGCCCCGCAGATCAGCTGACGGGTCACCAGGAAGGGGATGAGGATGTCCGCCAGGCGGGAGAACTCCCCGTGTCTGGCCACGAGGTAGTTCTCGTGGCAGCCGTAGGAGTTCCCCGCCGAGTCGGTGTTGTTCTTGAAGAGGTAGACGTCGCCCGCGATGCCCTCCTCGTGCAGGCGGCGTTCGGCGTCGACGAGCAGGCCCTCGAGAATGCGCTCGCCCGCCTTGTCGTGGGTGACCAGTTCGATCACGTTGTCGCACTCCGGTGTCGCGTATTCCGGGTGCGAGCCCACATCTAGGTAGAGACGGGCGCCGTTGCGCAGGAAGACGTTGCTGCTGCGGCCCCAGGAAACGACACGGCGGAAGAGGTACCGCGCCACTTCGTCAGGCGACAGTCGGCGCTGTCCCCTGAACGTGCACGTGACGCCGTACTCGTTCTCCAGCCCGAAAATGCGGCGGTCCATGCCTGAACACTACGCCTGATGCCCTGCGCTGAAACCGGGTTCGACGGCACCGTTCCGATCTGTTTCCGAACGCGCGACGACGGGCGACGCCTTCTCGGGAGCGGTCAGCGCCTTGCGCGCCGCCAGCAGGACGAGCGCGGCGGCGATCCCGCCGCCCGCCGCGACCGCGAACCCGGCCCGGGCTCCGCCCGACTGCACGGCCGGGCCGACGATCGCGGTGCCGATGGAGGCACCGACGCCGAACGAGGTGACCAGCCAGGAGAACGCCTCGGTGGCCGTACCGGCCGGCGCGTGCCGGTCGACGACGACGAAGGCGCAGGCGAGCGCGGGCGCCAGGAAGACACCGGCGATGCCCGACAGCACGATCATCGGGACCAGGCCGGGGACGAGCAGCAGCGGCACGTAGCAGACGGCGAGCGCGGCGATGATCACCCGCAGCCGCCCCTCCGGCGCGCCGGCCCACTGCCGGCCGCCGTAGACGACACCGCCGACCAGGGCGCCGGCGCTGAGCGCGGACAACAGGTAGCTGGAGATCATCTCGTTGCCGTGCGCGTCGGCGTAGGCGACGGAGGCGACGGCGATGGAGCCCAGCGCCGAGCCGACGAAGAAGAAGGTGCCCAGGACGACCAGCAGGCCGCGGGAGCGCAGGGCGCCGAGCCAGTGGGCCTCGCGCGGCTCGCTGCGCCACTTCCGCGAGGGCGGCGAGCTGACCACGGCGAGCGCGCCGAGCACGCCCAGGGCATTGATCACCAGCAGCGCGGCGGCCTCGGACCACTCGCGGACGAACAGCATCACGATCAGCGGGCCGACCGCGTACATGACCTCCTGGGCCACGGCGTCCAGGGCGTAGGCCGCGTGGATGCGGTCCTCGCGCTCCAGGACGGACGGCCACAGCGCCCGCAGGCCGCCCTCCAGGGGCGGGGTGAAGAAGCCGGCGACGACCATGGCCGCGTAGGCGACGGGCAGCGGCTCCAGGCCGACGACGGCGAAGAGGACCATGCCCAGCGCGGACAGCAGGGCCGCGGGCAGCATCACGCGCGGCTGGCCGTAGAGGTCGACGGCGCGGCCGAGCAGCGGCTGGCCGATCGCGTTGGCCACGCCGTAGGCGGCGGAGAGGGCGCCGGCGAGGATGTAGCTGCCGCCCTCGGCGCGGGCGAAGAGGACGACCGCCAGCGCGGCGGTGGCGGTGGGCAGCCGGCCCACCAGGGTGCCGACCAGCAACCGTGCGGCGTACCGCGTCCTGAGCATCTCGCCGTAGCCCGCCGCCATCATCTGCCTCTCTCGACCGACCCAGGGTCGGTTTTACGTATAACGTTGACGCGTTATACGTACCATGTCGGCAGCTCACGGGTCCACCCGTGGAGAGTCGGCGGAGAGGGGCGTCACCGGTGGTGACGGACGGCGAACAGAGCGGCGAACGGAACAGGGGCGCGGTACGCGGCGGGGGCCGCTGGCCGACGGTCCGGGGGACGCACGCGGCGCCCGCCCGGGCGACGAGCCGGGACGTGGCCCGCGCGGCCGGCGTCTCCCAGGCGACGGTCTCCCTCGTCATGGGCGACAAATGGCGCGGCCGGGTCTCCGAGGCGCGCGCCGAGGCGGTCCGCTCGGCCGCCCGCGAACTCGGCTACCGGCGCAACCTCGCCGCCCGCGACCTGCGGCTCGGCCGGACGCGGACCGTCCTCCTCGTCGTCCCCGCGCTCACCAACGAGTTCTTCGCCCGCGTCTACGCCGGGGCCGCGCGCGTGGCGGGCGAGCAGGGCGTCGGCGTCCTCCTCTACCCCTCCCCCGAGGGCATCGGCCCCGCCCGGGACCCCTTCGCGTCCGCCCGCGCCGCCCTCGACGGCGTGATCGCCTCCTCGATGGCGGTCGACTCACTCGCCGCCCTCCGGGCCGGCGGCCTGCCCGTCGTCATGCTGGACAGCGACCCCCGCAGCGCGGAGGCCGCCGCCACCGTCAACCCCGACATCGCCGACGGCATGCGGCAGGTCGCCGCCCACCTGCTGTCCCTCGGCCACCGGCGCTTCGCCCACCTGGCCGCCGACGTCGACTCCTGGACCTTCCGGGTCCGGGCCCGGGCGCTCGCCGAGGCGCTGCGCGACGTCCCCGACGCTCGGGTCGTGCGGACCGAACCGGCCGCGCTGCACGTCGACGCGGGGCGGGCGGCGGCGGAGCGGGTCCTGTCCGCGCCCGGGGCGCGGCCGACCGCGCTCGTCTGCGACGACGACATGCTGGCCGCCGGCGCTTGCAAGGCCGCGCGGCGGCTGGGGTTGCGGGTTCCCGATGACGTCTCGGTCACCGGCTTTGCCGACCTGTCCCTGGCGACGGCTGTCGATCCGGAGCTGACGACGGTCCGGCTGCCCGCGGAGGCGGTGGGCGAGGCCGGCATGCGGGCTTTGGCCGCCGTTCTCGACGGGCGGCCCGACGGGGCGGCGGAGCTGCCGGTGTCCCTCGTCGCCCGCGACTCCAGTGGGCCGGCTGCGCGCGGCGCCTGACGGCGGAGGGTGCCCCGGTCCCGCCCTTTCACCGTTTCTTGCAGGGGCGGTGCCCCCGCACCCCCGAAGCGCCCTGCGGGCGCTGTCCTCAAACGCCGGACGGGCTGAAATCAGCCCGTCCGGCGTTTGAGGACAACCGCGCGGAGCGCGGTTTCGGGGTCTGGGGCGTTAGCCCCAGGAAACGGAGAAAGGGCGGGACCGGGGCACCCCACCCCTCAGGACTCGCCCGCGGACTCCTCGCCTGAGGCGGGGGCCTCGCCCCCGTCGAGCAACCGCGTCAGCTGGCTGCCAAGCAACCGCTTGAACTTCCGCTGCTGCGGCCGAGTCCGATCGAGCACCGCGACCTCAAGCTGCTCGGCGGTAAGCGTCCGCTCCCCACCGTTCGTATCCCGGGCGAGCGACTCGACGGCAAGCTTGAGCGCCTCCGCGAGGCTCATCCCGTCCCGGTGCCGCTGCCCGAGATAGCTGCTGATCTGGTCCGCGTTGCCGCCGACCGCGACCGAGCCGTGCTCGTCGACGATCGAGCCGTCGTGCGGGAGCCGGTAGATCTGGTCGTCCTCGGGGCCGGCACCGACCTCGGCGACGATCAGTTCGACCTCGTACGGCTTCTCGCCCGCGCTGGAGAAGATGGTGCCGAGGGTCTGGGCGTAGACGTTGGCGAGGCCGCGGGCGGTGACGTCCTCGCGGTCGTAGGTGTAGCCGCGCAGGTCGGCGTAGCGGACGCCGCCGATGCGCAGGGTCTCGAACTCGTTGTACTTCCCGACGGCCGCGAACGCGATGCGGTCGTAGATCTCGCTGACCTTGTGGAGCGCGCGGGACGGGTTCTCGGCAACGAAGATCACGCCATCGTTGTACTGGAGGACCACGACGCTGCGGCCGCGCGCGATGCCCTTGCGGGCGTACTCGGCGCGGTCGGCCATGGCCTGCTGGGGAGAGACGTAGAACGGCGTCGACACCGGTTATCCGTCCCTTTCTGGTCTGTGGGGAGTGCGTACGGAGGACTCTGGACCGGGCGGTGCCTCAGAGCAGCGAGGCCCGGGGGCCGTCGGGCTCCTGGAGCCGCCGCTCGTGGATGGCCCGGACGGTCTCGGCCAGGTCGGCGTCGGTGAGCCTCCGGTACCCCTCGTCGGAGATGACGGTGACGATCGGGTAGATGCGGCGGGCGAGGTCGGGACCGCCGGTCGCCGAGTCGTCGTCGGCCGCGTCGTACAGGGCCTGTACCACCAGGGTGGCGGCCTGCTCGGCGGTGAGGTCTTCCCGGTACAGCTTCTTGAGCGCTCCCCGGGCGAAGAGCGAGCCGGAGCCCGTGGCCGCGTAGCCGTACTCCTCGGAGCGGCCGCCGGTCACGTCGTAGGAGAAGATGCGGCCCTTACCGCGGTCCACGTCCCAGCCGGCGAAGAGCGGCACCACGGCGAGGCCCTGCATGGCCATGCCGAGGTTGCTCCGGATCATGGTGGAGAGGCGGTTGGCCTTGCCCTCCAGGGAGAGCTGGGCACCCTCGACCTTCTCGAAGTGCTCCAGCTCCAGCTGGAACAGCTTGACCATCTCCACCGCGAGCCCGGCCGTGCCCGCGATGCCCACCGCGGAGTACTCGTCGGCCGGGAAGACCTTCTCGATGTCGCGCTGCGCGATGACGTTGCCCATGGTGGCCCGCCGGTCGCCGGCCAGCACCACCCCGCCGGGGAAGGTCGCCGCGACGATGGTCGTGCCGTGCGGCGCCTCCACCACGCCCTGCGCGGGCAGCTGACGGTTTCCGGGCAGCAGGTCCGGCTGGTGCGCCGCGAGGAAGTCCGTGAAGGACGAGGAGCCCGGCGTCAGGAAGGCAGCAGGTAGACGCCCGGTGCTACGAGGGTTGGCTTCCACACGTTTCCTTCCACGTATTCGGCGGCACGCCTCGCGACGTCCGGCCGATCCTTGAATCACTCCGGCGCCGCATGGCGACCGGAGCACAGCACGCCACGGACCCTATCGGTCGCGTGACAAAGATCCATAGGTGTGGGCCGGGCCGGCGGGCGGCCGGAGCCCGCGGCGAACGCCGCGCGCGGACCGTCCTCCCCGCACCGCGCGCGACGCTGTCGTTCCCCCGTCCGCCGCACGCCCCCGCCCCTTCGATTCGAAGGTCGAACCGACCTACTGGCCGCCCTTCTGAACGAAGGACCTCACGAAATCCTCAGCGTTCTCTTCCAAGACGTCGTCGATCTCGTCCAGGACGGAGTCCACGTCGTCCGACAGCTTCTCGTGCCGCTCCTTGAGGTCCTCGGACGCCTGCGCTTCCTGCGCCTGCTCCTCGGTCTCCTCAGTGGCACGCGTGGCCTTCTGCTGCCCGCCGCCGGTGTCCTTGGTCGCCATACCCCTCACCCCGCTCGGTTTCGACGTACACGTACTCAAGTCCTACAGATCAGACCCTACAAGCACGGTCCGACATCGGCCCCGCACTCCCGGGAACGTCCGGGAACCACCGTGATGATTCCCGTTCCACCGCCTCCCAGACCCCCGCTCAGCCCCCGGACAGCACCCGTACCAGGTCCTCCGCCGTGCGGCAGCGGTCCAGCAGCTCCTTGACGTGGTTGCGGGTGCCGCGCAGCGGTTCCAGGGTGGGGACGCGCTGGAGCGAGTCCCGGCCGGGGAGGTCGAAGATCACCGAGTCCCAGGAGGCGGCCGCCACGTCGTCCGCGTACTGGTCGAGGCAGCGGCCCCGGAAGTAGGCCCGGGTGTCCTCCGGCGGGGCCGTGCGGGCCCGTTCGACCTCGGTCTCGTCCAGCAGCCGCTTGATGCGGCCGCGGGCCGCCAGCCGGTTGTACAGGCCCTTGTCGGGCCGGACGTCCGCGTACTGGAGGTCCACCAGGTGCAGCCGCGCCGCGTCCCAGTCCAGGCCGTCGCGCCGGCGGTAGCCCTCCAGGAGCTCCCGCTTGGCCACCCAGTCCAGCTCGCCGGCCAGGCTCATCGGGTCGCTCTCCAGCCGGCCCAGCACGTCCTCCCAGCGGGCCAGGACGTCCTTGGTCTGCTCGTCCGCGTCGTGCCCGTACCGGTCCTCGACGTGCTTGCGGGCCAGCTCGCAGTACTCCATCTGGAGCTGGACGGCGGTGAGGGTGCGGCCGCTGCGCAGTGTGATCAGCCGGCGCAGCGAGGGGTCGTGGCTGACCCGGTGCAGGGTGCGGACGGGCTGGTCAACGGCGAGGTCGCCGGAGATGAAGCCGTCCTCGATCATGGACAGCACCAGCGAGGTGGTGCCCAGTTTGAGGTAGGTGGAGATCTCCGAGAGGTTGGCGTCGCCGATGATCACGTGCAGCCGGCGGTACTTCTCGGCGTCCGCGTGCGGCTCGTCCCGGGTGTTGATGATCGGCCGTTTGAGGGTGGTCTCCAGACCGACCTCGACCTCGAAGTAGTCGGCGCGCTGACTGATCTGGAAGCCGTGTTCGCGCCCGTCCTGGCCGATGCCGACCCGGCCGGCGCCGGTGACGACCTGGCGGGAGACGAAGAAGGGGGTCAGGTGCCGCACGATGTCCGAGAACGGGGTCTCCCGCTTCATCAGGTAGTTCTCGTGGGTGCCGTAGGACGCGCCCTTGTTGTCGGTGTTGTTCTTGTAGAGGTGGATCGGCTGCGCGCCGGGCAGCCGGCCGGCCCGCTCGGCGGCCTCGGCCATGATCCGTTCGCCGGCCTTGTCCCAGAGGACGGCGTCCCGCGGATTGGTGATCTCCGGGGAGCTGTACTCGGGGTGGGCGTGGTCGACGTACAGCCGGGCGCCGTTGGTGAGGATGACGTTGGCGAGCCCGATGTCCTCGTCGGTGAGCTGGCTGGCGTCGGCGGCCTCCCGGGCGAGGTCGAAGCCCCGGGCGTCCCGCAGCGGATTCTCCTCCTCGAAGTCCCAGCGGGCACGGCGTGCCCGTTGCATCGCCGCCGCGTAGGCGTTGACGACCTGGGACGAGGTGAGCATGGCATTGGCGTTCGGGTGACCGGGGACGGAGATCCCGTACTCCGTCTCGATGCCCATTACTCGCCGTACGGTCATGCGGCCCTCCTTGCCCGGCGGCGCCCCCTGGTGGGGTCGCCGCTCAAGTACCGCTGCGCATCCGGTCCGTGTGCGTCCCCCACGCGCGTCGCGGTGGTACCGCAGAGCCTAGAACGGCTTTGCGGCCCTGGGGAGATCATTCCAGTCATTGCTCGGGTTCGTGCCGTACCGGACCCGCCGTGCCGCGGCGCCCCCGCCGTGCCGCGGACGTCCCCCCGGGGTCCGTGAACGCGTCCGGCCGCGGACGGACCGTTCCGGTCCGGTCCCGCGCCGGGAGGGCGGGAGCCGGGGAACGGCCAGCCGCGGCCGGACGGCGGTGCTACAGGTACTGACCGGTGTTGGCCACCGTGTCGATGGAGCGGCCGGTGTCGGCGCCCTGCTTGCCGGTGACGAGGGTGCGGATGAAGACGATCCGCTCACCCTTCTTGCCGGAGATGCGGGCCCAGTCGTCCGGGTTGGTGGTGTTGGGCAGGTCCTCGTTCTCCTTGAACTCGTCCACGCAGGCGGCGAGCAGGTGGGAGACGCGGAGACCCTTCTGGTTGTGGTCCAGGAACGCCTTGATCGCCATCTTCTTGGCGCGGTCCACGATGTTCTGGATCATCGCTCCGGAGTTGAAGTCCTTGAAGTACAGGACCTCCTTGTCACCGTTGGCGTAGGTGACCTCCAGGAAGCGGTTCTCCTCGGATTCGGCGTACATCTGCTCCACGACCGACTGGATCATGCCGTCGACCGTCGCCCGGGCGTCTCCCCCGTGCTCGGCGAGGTCGTCCGCGTGCAGCGGCAGGGACTGCGTCAGGTACTTGGAGAAGATGTCCTTGGCGGCCTCGGCGTCCGGCCGCTCGATCTTGATCTTCACGTCGAGCCGGCCGGGGCGCAGGATCGCGGGGTCGATCATGTCCTCGCGGTTGGAGGCGCCGATGACGATGACGTTCTCCAAGCCCTCCACGCCGTCGATCTCGGAGAGCAGCTGCGGGACGATGGTGTTCTCCACGTCCGAGCTGACGCCGGAGCCGCGGGTGCGGAACAGCGAGTCCATCTCGTCGAAGAAGACGATGACGGGCGTGCCCTCGCTGGCCTTCTCGCGGGCCCGCTGGAAGATCAGCCGGATGTGCCGCTCGGTCTCGCCGACGTACTTGTTGAGCAGCTCGGGGCCCTTGATGTTGAGGAAGAAGCTCTTCCCCGCGGGCTTCCCGGTGACCTCCGCGACCTTCTTGGCAAGGGAGTTGGCCACCGCCTTGGCGATGAGCGTCTTGCCGCAGCCGGGCGGGCCGTAGAGCAGGACGCCCTTGGGCGGCCGGAGTTCGTGTTCCTTGAAGAGGTCGGGGTAGAGATAGGGGAGCTCGACCGCGTCGCGGATCAGCTCGATCTGGTTCCCCAGGCCGCCGATCTTCGTGTAGTCGATGTCGGGGACCTCTTCGAGGACGAGCTCCTCGACCTCGCTCTTGGGGATGACCTCGTAGACGTAGCCGGAGCGGGATTCGAGCAACAGGGCGTCGCCGGGGCGGATGGTGACGTCCAGCAGCGGCTCGGCGAGCCGCACCACCCGCTCCTCGTCGGTGTGCCCGATGACCAGGGCCCGTTCGCCGTCCTCCAGGATTTCCTTGAGGGTGACGATGTCCCCGGCGCGCTCGAACGCCATGGCCTCTACCACGTTGAGCGCCTCGTTGAGCATGACCTCCTGGCCGGGCCGGATCTCCTCAGGGTCGACGCCCGGGCTGACGTTGACCCGGAGCTTGCGGCCGCCGGTGAAGATGTCCACCGTGCCGTCGTCGTTCGCCTGCAGGAAGACGCCGAAGCCGGCCGGCGGCTGCGCGAGCCGGTCGACCTCCTCCTTGAGGGCCACGATCTGGTCGCGGGCCTCACGGAGGGTGTTGGCGAGCCGCTCGTTCTGGGCGGACACCCCGGCCAGGTTGGTCTGGAGCTCGACGATCCGCTCTTCGAGAATCCTCGTGTGACGCGGAGAGTCGGCGAGCTTGCGGCGCAGGACGGCGATCTCCTGCTCAAGGTAGGCAACCTGACCGGCGGGGTCGTCTGAGCCCCGTCCCGGCCGGATGCCGCGGTTCATGTCGTCGTCGTGGGCTGCCACGGTCCTCACCTCCTCCAAGGGGAGCTGGACGCTTCCAGACCCTACCTGGGCCGGTGCAGGTTGAAACCCCTAGATCACAAACCCGGTCGGAGTGTGTCCGATCTTCACCCTTGCGCACGTCCTCACGACTGGGGAATACCCACCCATCAACATCGGAAAGCGAGCGGTTGTATCGTCGAGTCGGTCAACACCCGTCAGTGCTGGCTCCAATTGATTCACGTAAGCAGGAAACGGCAGGCGAGATGACCGTCCGGAACGAAGACCGCGCGACCGTCACCGAGGACCCGGCGGCCGGGGGCCCCGGCGACGCCCTGGAGGTCTGGATCGACCAGGACCTGTGCACGGGGGACGGCATCTGCGTCCAGTACGCCCCCGAGGTCTTCGAGCTCGACATCGACGGCCTGGCGTACGTCAAGAGCGCCGACGACGAGCTGCTCCAGGAGCCCGGCGCCACCACGCCCGTCCCGCTGCCGCTGCTGACCGACGTCCGGGACTCGGCCAAGGAGTGCCCGGGCGACTGCATCCATGTGCGGCGCATCTCGGACAAGGTCGAGGTCTACGGACCGGACGCCGAGTGACGGATCAGGCGCGCCCGGTGACGGGTCGTGTCGACGTCTCGAACTGGCCGTCGCGCCACCGCCATTCGACCGGCCGGCGCAGGTCCGGGCAGCAGCGCGGCACGGTCCGCGCCGAGTAGCCGAGCAGAGTGGCCGAAACAGTGTCCCCCGTCACCCTGAACCGGCCGACGTTCAGGTGCCGGGCGGGGTCGACGAGGGTGGCCACCACACGCGGCGGCGCGCCCGTCCCCTTGCCGGCCGCCAGCACGTAGACGCCGTCGGGCGGGGTGCCCGCGCCGGCCCGGCAGTGGACCACGGCCACCGTCTCGGGCCGCTCGTCCCCGTCCAGGTCGGCGACGGCCCGGTCGGCCACCTCGGTGCCCACCGGGCCGCAGTCGAGCGGGTAGCGGACGGCGGTCGGGTCGGGCGCGACGGCGAACGGCGGCGAGGGCGCGTCCTCGGCGGTGGCGTCGCCCGGGCCGAGGAGCGCCGCGCCGGTCAGCACGGCGGCCAGGCCCAGGGCCGTCAGCAGCCAGTGGACGGGCCTCGGGTGGGTGTGCGGGAGTCCGGCCGGGGGCTGCACGTGCGCCGCTCCTGCTGCTGGGCGGCGGGGGTCAGCGGCATCGTCGCACACCGGGCCAACGCGCGGAAGCCGCCCCCGAGTTCGACCGGGGGCGGCTTCCGCGCGTCAGGTGAGGCTCAGGCTTCGGCGGTCTGGCCGCCGGGCCCGGTGTAGTCCTCGCCGTAGGCACCCTTGGCCGGACGGCGGCGGCGCATCGGCGGCTCCACGCCGTCCGCGAGGCGGCGGGCGGTGAGCAGGAAGCCGGTGTGCCCGATCATGCGGTGGTCGGGGCGGACGGCCAGGCCCTCGACGTGCCAGGTGCGGACCATGGTCTCCCAGGCCGACGGCTCGGCGAAGCAGCCGATCTCGCGGATGGACTCGACGGTCCGGGCGAGCTGGGTGGTGGTCGCCACGTAGCAGCAGAGGATGCCGCCGGGGACGAGCGCCTTGCGGACCGCCTCCAGGCACTCCCAGGGGGCGAGCATGTCCAGGATGACGCGGTCGACGTCGGTGTCGGACAGGTTGTCCTGGAGGTCGCCGACGGTCAGCTGCCAGGCCGGGTGCGGACCGCCGAAGTAGCGCTCCACGTTCTTCGTGGCGATCTCGGCGAAGTCGGCGCGGCGCTCGTAGGAGTGCAGCATGCCCTGGTCGCCGATGGCGCGCAGCAGGAAGCTGCTCAGCGAGCCGGAGCCGACGCCGGCCTCCACGACGCGGGCGCCGGGGAAGATGTCGGCCATCGCCAGGATCTGCCCCGCGTCCTTGGGGTAGACCACGGCGGCTCCGCGCGGCATGGACAGGACGTAGTCGGGGAGCAGGGGGCGCAGCGCGAGGTAGGCGACGTTTCCCGTGGTACGGACAACACTGCCCTCGGGAGCACCGATCAGCTCGTCGTGCGGGAAGGCACCCTTGTGGGTGTGGAACTGCTTCCCGGCTTCGAGCGTGAAGGTGTAGTGGCGTCCCTTGGGGTCGGTGAGCTGGACCTGGTCCCCGACCTGGAAGGGCCCGCGACGGCGGGCGGCACCGGTCGGTTCGGACATGTGACCAGCCTACCGGGCGCCGGGCGGGACCGGGACCACGGGCCCGTGGACCCCGTACGGCCGGCGCCTCAGGGCGCGGGGGTGCGGGCCATGGCGGCGACGAACGCCCGCTCGACGTCGGTGGTGGAGAGCACGCCGTAGACCTCGCCGGTCTCCTCGACCACCAGGTACTCGGTGGCGGGGGTCAGCCGCAGCACCTCCAGGAGGTCCTCGCCGGAGAGCTCGGCGGAGACCCGCATGCCGTCCTTGAGCTCCTGGGCGAGGGTGCCCACCTCGACCCAGGGCCGGCGGTGGACGGGGATGCCGACGATGGCGGACTCGCGGACCAGGGCGGTGGGCACGCCGGCCGCGTCGACGACGACCAGGGCGCGGGCGCCCTCCTCGTTGGCCCGGCGCAGGGCCTCCGAGAGCGGGGTCGTGGGGGCGACGGGGACGGCCCGCCGGGTCAGGGTGCGGGCGCGCAGGCCGGGGAGGCGTTCGCGGAGGCGGGCCATGCGGAGGCTGTTCCCGGCGCCCGTCCAGATGATCGCGGCGAGGATCGCGGCGAGCAGTGCGTCGGTGAGGGAGTCGACGCTGCCGAAGCTGTCGGCGCGGTACGCCTGGGTGAGCAGCGGGAGGCCGACGAGGACGCTGACGGCGAGGGCGCGGCCGACCCAGGCGGCGGCGACGGTCCCGGCCATGGGCCGACCGGTGATCTTCCAGACGACGGCGCGGAGCATCCGCCCGCCGTCGAGCGGGAGGCCGGGCAGCAGGTTGAAGGCGGCCACCAGGAGGTTGGACACCATCAGGCCGGCGAGCAGCACGCCGGGGACGGTGTCGGGTTCGACGGCCTGCATGCCGAGCCAGAAGACGCCGGCCAGGACCAGGGAGAGCAGCGGTCCGACGAAGGCGAGGACGAACTCCCGGCCGGGGGTCTCGCTCTCCTTCTCGATCTCGGAGACGCCGCCGAAGAACTGGAGCTGGATGCGGCGCACCGGGAGCCGGAAGCGGAGGGCGGCCACCGTGTGGGCCAGTTCGTGGACCAGGACGGAGGCGTAGAAGGCGACGGCGAAGAAGAGGGAGACCAGGTAGCGGGCCCGGCCCAGCTCGGGCAGGACGCGGTCGAGCTGGCCGCCGAAGACCCAGGTGATCAGGGCGGCGACCAGGAACCAGCTGGGGGCGACGTAGACCGGGACGCCGAACGGGCGGCCCATGAGGATCCCGCCGCCGCTCTCGCGCGGGCGCCGCGGCCCGCGGTCGGGTGTCCCGGGCTCCTTGGGGTCTCCGGGCTGTCCGGCCTGGTGGTCGGCGCCCCCGCTGCCGGATCCGCCCTGCCCGCTGTTCTCCACGGTGTCCCCTCGTCGGTGCTGCTCCCGCACCCGCCCGGTGCGCGCGCCCTGCCACGATCATGCACGTGCGGGAGCTCTGCCGTCGATGGTATGCCGCGGAATGTCCGTGCGGGGCCGTAGGGTCTCTGCCATGGACACCGCTCTCGACGACACCGCGCGGGGCCCGGCCGCGGAGGCCGCCGGCCCGGCGGTTCCGCCGCCCGCACCCGCGCAGCAGCAGGTTTCCGGCACCCCTGAGGTGCCGGGGGCCCGGGCCGGGGAGGCCGGTCCGGCCGCCGGCCGGCCGGCCTCGCTGTCGCCCTCGCGCGCGGCCGATTTCATGCGGTGCCCGCTGCTCTACCGGTTCCGGGTGATCGACCGGCTGCCGGAGAAGCCCAGCCCCGCGGCGACCCGGGGCACGGTGGTGCACTCCGTGCTGGAGCGGCTCTTCGACGTGCCCGCGGCGGAGCGCACCCCGGACCGGGCCCGCGCGCTGCTGCCGGGCGAGTGGGAGAAGCTGCTGGCGGCACGGCCGGAGCTGGCGGAGCTGTTCACCGGCGAGGACGGCATCCACGAGCCGGAGCGGCTGGCCGGCTGGCTGGCGGAGGCCGAGCGGCTGGTCGAGCGGTGGTTCTCGCTGGAGGACCCGACGCGTCTGGAGCCGGCCGAGCGCGAGCTGTTCGTGGAGACGACGCTGGACTCGGGGCTGGTGCTGCGCGGCATCGTCGACCGGGTGGACGTGGCGCCGACGGGCGAGGTGCGGATCGTCGACTACAAGACCGGGAAGGCGCCGGCCCCGCGGTACCGGGACGAGGCCCTGTTCCAGATGACGTTCTACGCGCTGGTGATCCGCCGGCTGCGCGGGGTGGTGCCGCGCCGCCTCCAGCTCGTCTACCTGGGCAGCGGGGACGTGCTGACGTACGACCCGACGGAGGCGGAGCTCCAGGCCGTGGAGCGGAAGCTGCGCGCGCTGTGGGAGGCCATCGCGCTGGCCACCGAGACGGGCGACTGGCGGCCCAGGCCGACGAAGCTGTGCGGCTGGTGCGATCACCAGGCGCTCTGCCCGGAGTTCGGGGGCACTCCCCCGCCGTACCCGCTGCCCGTGCTGCCGGTGCCGCGCGTACCGGAGGCGGGGGCCGGGCCTGCCGGGTCCTGACGGCTCGCTCAGGGGCCTGACGGCCCGCTCCGGACGGACTCAGGGCAGAATGGACCCGGTCTAACGAAGGAGTTCCTGTGGCGATCCGTGTCCTGCTCGTCGACGACCAGCCCCTGCTGCGCACGGGCTTCCGCATGATCCTGGAGGCCGAGCAGGACATCGCGGTGGTCGGGGAGGCCGGTGACGGCCTGCAGGCGCTGGACCAGGTCCGGGCGCTCCAGCCGGACGTGGTGCTGATGGACATCCGGATGCCCCGGATGGACGGGGTGGAGGCGACCCGGCAGATCACCGGCCCGGACCGGAACGGCCCGGCGAAGGTGCTGGTGCTCACCACGTTCGACCTGGACGAGTACGTGGTGGAGGCGCTGCGGGCGGGGGCCAGCGGGTTCCTGCTGAAGGACGCCCCGGCCCACGAGCTGGTGAAGGCGATCCGGGTGGTGGCGGGCGGCGAGGCGATGCTCGCGCCGAGCATCACGCGCCGGCTGCTGGACAAGTACGCCGGGCACCTGCCGTCGGGCGAGGAGCCGCTGCCGGACACGCTGAGCACGCTGACCGAGCGCGAGGTGGAGGTGCTCAAGCTGGTGGCCCGCGGGCTGTCGAACGCGGAGATCGCGGCGGACCTGTTCGTCAGCGAGACCACGGTCAAGACGCACGTGGGCCACGTCCTCACCAAGCTGGGGCTGCGCGACCGGGTGCAGGCGGCGGTGTACGCCTACGAGAGCGGACTGGTGCGGCCGGGCGCGCAGTAGGCGCGCGAGCACGCGGAAGGGCCCGCCGGTCTCCCGGCGGGCCCTTCCGCGTCTCACGGGGTGTCAGCCCTTGTCGGCCTTGCCGATCTCCCAGAAGCGGAAGACGGTGGAGGCGTCCAGCGTCCACTGGAGGCCGGTGATCCGCTCGTTGGCGACGGCGTACTGCTTGCCCTGCCAGAGCGGCAGCACCGGGACGTCCTGGGCGACGGTCGACTGGAGCTTGGCGAAGTCGCCGACGGTCGCGGTCCGGCTGCCCTGGGCGGCGGTGGCCGGGAGGATGCGGTCGGCTATCTCCTTGGACTCGTAGTGGTTGGCGAGTTCGTTGTCCTCGCCGAAGAAAGGCGCGGTGAAGTTGTCCGGGTCCGGGTAGTCGGGCACCCAGCCCTTCACGTAGACCCCGTACTTGCCGGCCTCGATGCCCTGCTGGTACTCGGGGAACGCGGCGGTGCGCACGTCCGCGTCGAAGAGACCGCTGGCGTTGAGCTGCTTGGCGATGGCGTTGAGCTCCGGCACGGTGCCGGGGCCGTAGCGGATCGGCGTGCCCCAGAGGGTCAGCTTGACCTTGCCCTTGAGGCCGGCGGAGGTCAGCGCCTCCTTGGCCTTGTCGGGCTGCGGGCGGTCGCCGTAGACGTCGAAGAACGGCGTCCGGTGGCCGGTGATGCCGCTCGGGACGACGGAGTACAGCGGCTCGGCGGTGCGCTTGTAGACGTCGCGGACGAGCGCGCTGCGGTCGACGAGGTAGGCGACGGCGCGGCGGACGGCGAGCTTGCCGGCCACCGGGTCCTTGGTGTTGAACACCAGGTGCTGGACCTCGGCGCTGCTGCCCTGGACGACCTTGAGGCCCTTGCTGCCGGAGCCCGCGGCCTCCAGCGAGGAGATGTCCTCGGTGGCCAGGCCACGGTAGGCGAGGTCGACGTCGCCCTTCTGCAGGGCGGCCTTCAGGGCCTCCTGCTCGCCGTGGAACAGCTTGAGGGTCATGCCCTTGTTCTGGACGGTCGCGGGGCCCTTGTAGCCGCCGTTGACCTTGAAGACCGCCTTGTCCTTGTCGTAGGAGTCCAGCGTGTAGACGCCCGAGCCGACGGCCTTGCCGTCGGTCCGGACCTTGTCCGCCGGGTACTCCTGGCGGTCCACGATGGAACCGGCACCCGAGGCGATCTTCAGCGGGAAGGTGGCGTCCGGCCGCTTCAGCTTGAAGACGACGGTCTTCTTGTCCGGCGTCTTGATGTCCTTGATCGTGGACAGCATGGCCGACGCGGGACCGGACTTGTCGTTGATCTTCAGCGTGCGCCGGAAGGAGAAGGCGACGTCCTCGGAGGTGAGGTCGTGCCCGTTGCTGAACTTCAGGCCGCTGTTGAGCGTGCACTCGTAGACGGTGCTCGCCTGGTCCTTGAAGCCGCACTTGCGGGCGGCGTCGGGCTGCGGCACGTTGCTGCCCTTGGGGAAGCTCAGCAGCGACTGGAAGACGTTGTTGAACAGGATCCAGGAACCGGGGTCGTAACCCGCGGCCGGGTCCACGGAGACGACCTCGTCGGACATCCCCATGACCACCGACTCACCGGTGCCCGCCGCCTTGCCGTCCTCCGAACCGCACCCGCTGAGCAGGGCGGCGGCGAGCCCCGCGCCGAGCGGGGCGGCAAGCCACTGGTCACGTTTCCTCACGTGCACGTTCCTCACAGTTTCCAAGTGAAGGGGGCGGGACTGGCCCGCCCCTCAAGGTCGTTCTGTGGAGCTTGTTGTACAGGTGGAGCGTTGTGTTGCAAAAGGGGTGTTCTCATCACGACCGGATGTCATGGCCGTGTCGTGCGTCACTTGCCGCGCGCGAGTTCCCAGGGCTGGAGCTCGGAGGCGGCGTTGAGCGCCCACTCGCCGCCGGTGAGGCCGTCGCGGACCGCCAGGTACTGCTTGCCCTGCCAGAGCGGCAGCACCGGCACCTCGTCCGCGACGATGTCCTGGGCCTGCTGGAAGAGCTTGGCGGCGGAGTCGCGCTGGGCGGTCTGCCGGGTGCGCGGGATCAGGTCGTTGATCTTGGCGTTCTGGTAGCGGGACCGGAGGAAGTTGTCCTTGCCGAAGAACGGGGCGATGAAGTTGTCGGGGTCCGGGAAGTCGGGGAACCAGCCCATGCCGTAGACCGCGTACTGGCCCTTGGCCGCGTTGGGGCGGAACTCCGACCACTTGACGTCCTGGAGCTTGACGTCGAACAGACCGCTGCCGTTGAGCTGCTTCCGGAACGTCTTGAACGCCCGCGCGGTGGCCTCGCCGTAGTGGTCGGAGGAGTACGCGAGGGTGAAGCGGACGGGGGTGCTGATGTTGGCGCTCTTCAGCAGGGCGCGGGCCTTGTCGACGCTGGGACCGCCGTACTCGTTGGAGAACGAGTTCTGGTGGCCCGGGATGCCGCTGGGCACCAGCGAGTACAGGGCGTCGCTGGTCCGGTCGTAGCCCTCGCGGGCCAGCGCCTGACGGTCCACCAGCTGCGCCATGGCCTGCCGGACGGCCTTGGGCTTCACGGCCGGGTCGTCGGTGTTGAAGGCCAGGTAGCCGATCTCCGAGCCGGCCGACTCCAGCAGCCGGACGTCCTGGCCGGTGGCGTTGCGCAGCCGGCCGATCTGGTCGGGCGACAGGGTGCGGTTGGCCAGGTCGACGTCGCCGCCCTTGAGGGCGTTCTCCATCGTCTTGGCGTCGTCGTAGAAGCGCATCTCGACCTTGTCGTTCTGCACCTTGACCGAACCCTGGTAGTCCGGGTTCTTGGTGAGCACGACCTTGACCGCGCGGCCGTCCTTCTCCTCGGTGTCCAGGCTGTAAGGACCCGAGCCGACGACCTTGAACCCGTCGGCCATGAGCTTGTTCTTGGGGTACGCCTGGCTGTCGACGATGGCCGCGGCCGGGGTGGCGAGCTTCTGCGGGAACGTCGCGTCGGGCGTCTTCAGCTGGAAGACGATCTCGCGGTCGTTCGGGGTCTCCACCCGGTCGATGTTGCTCAGCAGCGAGACCGGGCCGTTCTCGAAGTTGATCGTGCGGGCGCGCTCGATGGAGAACTTGACGTCCTTGACGGTCATCTCGTGACCGTTGGTGAACTTCAGCCCGTCGCGCAGGGTGCACCGGTACTGCTCGTTGCGGCGGTCGCTGAACGCGCACTTGGAGGCGGCGTCCGGCACCGGTTCCGAGCCGGAGCGGGGCAGCCGCAGCAGCGTCTGGAAGGCGCTGTGCAGCACGTTCCAGGCGCCGATGTCGTACGCGGCGGCGGGGTCGAAGGGAGCCGGGGCGTCGTTGGTCCGCTCGAACCGGTCGGTGGTGCCGACGACGATGGCGCCGTTGCCCTTGCCCGCTCCGTCGCCCCCACAGGCGACGAGCACGGGGGCCAGCAGGCCCACCACGGTCGGCAGCACCAACGTCTTGCGGTTCATTGTCCGGTGTTCTCCCTGTGGTGCGAACGGCGCCCGGGACTCCGTACGGATGCGTTGCTGCACGGGCCCCACGGGGTGCCGTGAAGTACTCGCCAAGAGATTAGTGGCGGCACCGGAGGGACCGGAACGCGGTCTCCCTGATGCGATATCACGCCGCGATAACGGCGGTGGGTTGACCGATATCCGGACGGTGGAACGATTCGCGCACCAGTGAACCAATCGGGACACAAGGGTGTGCTTACATCATCGACAAAGCGTCAGAACGGGGCACGGGTGGCGCGGTGATAGCCCCGGGCCGGTGACGAAGGTCACTCGAAAAACGACCTTGCAGGTCTTGGCTTTTGCCGTCGCATTGATCACGGAAAACGACGGGACCGGCGCTCAGAGTTTCTTGAGCATTCCACCGTCAACGCTCGGTGTACGCGCCAAGCACTTTTGGTGACCGGCGGTTTCAGGCCTTGACCAGGCTCCGCAGAAATCGGAGATCGACTTCTTCGAGGGAACGGACCACCGTCCGGCCGGCCGCGGGCGGGATCGCGCCGACGGAGGGCACCGCCACCACCCGGCAGCCGGCCGCCTCGGCCGCCGTCACCCCCGTCATGGTGTCCTCCACCACCGCGCAGCGCTCCGGGGCGACCCCGAGTCTCGCGGCGGCCAGCAGGTACGGGTCGGGGTGCGGCTTGGTGCGCTCCATCTCGTCGCCCGCGACGGTGAGCGTGAAGTGCTCCGGGCCGAGGGTGCGCAGCACCCGGTCGATGATGTGCCGGTGCGACGCGGAGACCAGCGCGGTCGGCACGTCGTGCGCCGCGAGCTCGGTCAGCAGGCGCTTGGCGCCCGGCATCAGGGGGACGCCGGAGCCGATCATCTCGGCGAAGCGGGTGTTCAGCAGGGCGGTCAGCTCGGCGAGGGCGATCTTGGCGCCCGTCGCCTTGATCAGGAACGCGGCGCTGCGGGTCATGGGGCCGCCGACCACGATCTCGCGGTACTCCTCCAGGAGCTGGTGGCCCAGCTCGGCGAAGACCGCGACTTCCACGTCCCACCAGAAGCCCTCCGTGTCCACGAGGGTGCCGTCCATGTCGAGCAGGACGGCTTCCAGGGCGTCGCCGCCGCCTGCGGCCGGCCTGGTCGCGACCGTGGGAATGCCGCTGGTCATTCGCACACCTCCTGGGGGACGAGAAGGCCGGTCCGCCATGCCCTCGCGGGCGGCGGACCGGCCTTCTTCTACCGGACGACAAGTCTACGGCGGGGAGCGCGGGAGCGCTCCTTCGTTTTTGGCTCCCCTGTCCCCGGGCGGGCTCATACAGCCCGTCCGGCGTTTGAGGACCTCGCGGCGCAGCCGCGATGCGGGGGTCTGGGGGCGTGCCCCCAGGAAACGGCGAAGGGGTGGGACCGGGGCGCCCCGCCGAACCCCCGCGCTACCGCGCGTTGAAGTACTTCGCCTCCGGGTGGTGGATCACGATCGCGTCCGTGGACTGTTCGGGGTGCAGCTGGAACTCCTCGGAGAGCAGCACCCCGATCCGCTCCGGCTCCAGCAACTCCGCGATCTTCGCCCGGTCCTCCAGATCGGGGCAGGCCCCGTACCCGAGGGAGAACCGAGCGCCGCGGTACTTCAGGGCGAACATGTCCTCCACATCGGAGGGGTCCTCACCGCCGAAGCCGAGCTCGGAGCGCACCCGCGCGTGCCAGTACTCGGCCAGGGCCTCCGCGAGCTGCACGGACAGCCCGTGCAGCTCCAGGTAGTCGCGGTAGGCGTCGGAGGCGAAGAGTTCGGCCGTGGCCTCGCCGATGCGGGAGCCGACGGTGACGACCTGGAGGCCGACGACGTCGCGTTCCCCGGACTCCTCGGGGCGGAAGAAGTCGGCGAGGCAGAGGCGGCGGCCGCGGCGCTGGCGCGGGAAGGTGAAGCGGGTGCGCTCGGTGCCGTCCTCGTGGAGGAGGATGAGGTCGTCACCCTTGGAGTAGCAGGGGAAGTAGCCGTAGACGACGGCGGCTTCCAGCAGGTTCTCGGTGTGCAGCTTGTCGAGCCAGCCGCGCAGCCGCGGCCGGCCCTCGGTCTCGACGAGCTCCTCGTAGGTGGGGCCGCCGGCGCGGGCCTGCTTCAGGCCCCACTGGCCCTTGAAGAGGGCGCCCTCGTCCAGCCAGGACGCGTAGTCCTTCAACGGGATGCCCTTGACGACGCGGGTGCCCCAGAAGGGCGGCGCGGGCACGGGGTTGTCGGTGGCGACGTCCGAGCGGACGGAGCCCTTGGGCTCCTCGTCGACGACCACCGGGGTGTCCCGCTTCGGCACCCGCCGCTGCTTCAGCTCGGGCAGCGTCGCGCCGGGGACGCCGCGTTTGACGGCGATCAGGGCGTCCATCAGCCGCAGCCCCTCGAAGGCGTCGCGGGCGTAGCGGACCTCGCCCTCGTAGATCTCGTGCAGGTCCTGTTCGACGTAGGCGCGGGTGAGCGCGGCGCCGCCGAGGATCACCGGGTAGGAGGCGGCCAGCTTGCGCTGGTTCAGCTCCTCCAGGTTCTCCTTCATGATCACGGTGGACTTCACCAGGAGGCCCGACATGCCGATGACGTCCGCCCGGTGCTCCTCGGCCGCCTCCAGGATGGCCGAGACCGGCTGCTTGATGCCCAGGTTGACGACGTTGTAGCCGTTGTTGGAGAGGATGATGTCGACGAGGTTCTTGCCGATGTCGTGGACGTCGCCGCGCACGGTGGCCAGCACGATGGTGCCCTTGCCCTCCGCGTCGCTCTTCTCCATGTGCGGTTCGAGGTGGGCGACCGCGGTCTTCATCACCTCGGCGGACTGGAGGACGAACGGCAGCTGCATCTGACCGGAGCCGAACAGCTCGCCGACGACCTTCATGCCCTCCAGCAGCGTGTCGTTGACGATGTCGAGGGCCGGGCGCTCGGTCAACGCCTCGTCGAGGTCGGCCTCCAGGCCGTTCTTCTCGCCGTCGATGATGCGGCGCCGCAGCCGCTCCTCCAGCGGCAGGGCGAGCAGTTCCTCGGCCTTGCCCGCCTTCAGCGACTTCGCCGTCGCGCCCTCGAAGAGCTGCATGAGCTTCTGGAGCGGGTCGTAGCCCTCGGAGCGGCGGTCGTAGATGAGGTCGAGGGCGGTGGTGACCTCCTCGTCGTCGAAGCGCGCGATGGGGAGGATCTTGGAGGCGTGCACGATGGCCGAGTCCAGGCCGGCCTTGACGCACTCGTCGAGGAAGACGGAGTTGAGCAGGATGCGCGCGGCCGGGTTGAGGCCGAAGGAGATGTTGGACAGGCCGAGCGTGGTCTGGACGTCCGGGTGGCGCCGCTTGAGTTCCCGGATGGCCTCGATGGTGGCGATGCCGTCCTTGCGGGACTCCTCCTGGCCGGTGCAGATGGTGAAGGTGAGGGTGTCGACGAGGATGTCCTCCTCGCGGATGCCCCAGTTGCCGGTCAGGTCGGCGATCAGCCGCTCGGCGATCTCGACCTTCTTCTCCGGGGTGCGGGCCTGGCCCTCCTCGTCGATGGTCAGCGCGATCAGCGCCGCGCCGTGCTCCTGAGCGAGGCGGGTGACCTGGGCGAACCGCGACTCGGGCCCGTCGCCGTCCTCGTAGTTGACGGAGTTGATGACGGCCCGGCCGCCGAGCTTCTCCAGGCCGGCCCGGATGACGGCCACCTCGGTGGAGTCGAGGACGATCGGCAGGGTGGAGGCGGTGGCGAAGCGGCCGGCGAGCTCCTCCATGTCCGCGACGCCGTCCCGGCCTACGTAGTCGACGCAGAGGTCGAGCATGTGGGCGCCCTCGCGGATCTGCTCGCGGGCCATCTCCACGCAGTCGTCCCAGCGGCCGTCCAGCATGGCCGTGCGGAACTTCTTCGAGCCGTTGGCGTTCGTCCGCTCGCCGATGGCCAGGTACGAGGTGTCCTGACGGAACGGGACGGTCTGGTAGAGGGAGGCGGCACCCGGCTCCGGGCGCGGCGTGCGCTCGGTCGGCGTGAGGCCGCGGACGCGCTCCACGACCTGCCGCAGGTGCTCGGGGGTGGTGCCGCAGCAGCCGCCGACCAGGGAGAGGCCGTACTCGCGGACGAACGTCTCCTGCGCGTCCGCCAGCTCGGCCGGGGAGAGCGGGTAGTGGGCGCCGTCCTTGCCCAGGACCGGCAGGCCGGCGTTGGGCATGCAGGAGAGGGCGACGCGGGAGTGCCGGGCGAGGTAGCGCAGGTGCTCGCTCATCTCGGCGGGGCCGGTGGCGCAGTTGAGGCCGATCATGTCGATGCCCAGCGGCTCCAGCGCGGTGAGGGCCGCGCCGATCTCCGAGCCGAGGAGCATGGTGCCGGTGGTCTCGACGGTCACCGAGACGATCAGCGGCAGGTCGGTGCCGGTGGCCTCCAGGGCGCGGCGGGCACCGAGGACCGACGCCTTGGTCTGGAGCAGGTCCTGGGTGGTCTCGACGAGCAGCGCGTCGGCGCCGCCGGAGATCAGCCCCTCGGCGTTGGCCTGGTAGGCGTCGCGGAGGACGGTGTAGGGGGCGTGGCCCAGGGTGGGGAGCTTGGTGCCGGGGCCGATGGAGCCGAGCACCCAGCGGGGGCGGCCGTCGGCGGCGAAGGCGTCGGCGGTCTCGCGGGCGACGCGGGCGCCGGCCTCGGACAGCTCGAAGACGCGGTCGGGGATGTCGTACTCGCCGAGGGCCGCGTGGTTGGCGCCGAAGGTGTTGGTCTCGACGCAGTCGACGCCGACGGCGAAGTACGCCTCGTGGACGGTGCGGACGATGTCGGGCCGGGTGACGTTGAGGATCTCGTTGCAGCCCTCCAGCTGCTGGAAGTCCTCCATGCTGGGGTCCTGCGCCTGGAGCATGGTTCCCATGGCCCCGTCGGCGACCACTACTCGGGTGGCGAGTGCCTCCCGGAGCAGGTCGGATCGGGATGAACGGACGGTCGATGGCTTCAGGGCCATGGATGTGCTCCCGTGGTTGCGACGGCTGTCGGCTTTGCGCCCTCCTGGAGAGGGCGCACGCCGCAAGCGTAGCCGCAGTGCCCGCGGAAAGCAGGGGGCGTCCCACGGCGCGGACAGCCGGTACGGGGGCCGGCTACGGCGTTCCGCGGACCGTGCGGTACGCGGCAGGGCGGACTCTCAGCGATCATGATCACGCCACGTCGGCTATCCCGTGGTCGGCATCGGCCGATACTGTTCAGCAATGCCGAACGGCATTTTGGAGGAGGTTGCTCGATGGCACGGACCATCCAGTCGCTCGAACGGGCGGCGGCGATGCTGCGGCTGCTCGCGGGCGGCGAGCGGAGGCTCGGGCTGTCCGACGTCGCCTCCGCGCTGGGGCTCGCCAAGGGCACCGCGCACGGCATCCTGCGCACGCTCCAGCAGGAGGGCTTCGTGGAGCAGGACCCGGCCTCCGGGCGCTACCAGCTCGGTGCCGAGCTCCTCCGGCTGGGCAACAGCTACCTGGACGTCCACGAGCTGCGCGCCCGTGCCCTGGTCTGGGCCGACGACCTGGCCCGCGCCAGCGGCGAGAGCGTCTACCTGGGCGTCCTCCACCAGCAGGGCGTCCTGATCGTCCACCACGTCTTCCGGCCGGACGACAGCCGCCAGGTGCTGGAGGTCGGCGCGATGCACCCGCTGCACAGCACCGCCCTGGGCAAGGTGCTGTGCGCGTACGACCCGGTGGCCCACAGCCAGCTGACGGAGACCGGCCCCGAGGCGTTCACCGACCGGACCGTGACCGACCTGGACGGCCTGGAGGGGATGCTCGACCTCACCCGCGCCCGGGGCTGGGCCGCGGACGTCGAGGAGACCTGGGCGGGCGTCGCGTCCGTCGCCGCCCCGATCCACGACCGGCGCCGGATGCCGGTCGGCGCGGTGGGCGTCACGGGCGCCGTCGAGCGCGTCTGCGAGGGCGGCGAGCTGCGGCCGCAGCTGGTCGCGGCCGTCCGGGACTGCGCCCGCGCGGTCTCCCGCGACCTCGGCGCCGGCCGGTTCTGACACCCCGGCGCCTCACCCCTCCCATGGGCCGCGACGAGCCCATGAAGATCCACTTCCCGCCTGTTCCGGGCCCTGCGAGACCCCTTCGTTACCGGCCGGTATCCAAACGTACATTTCAGGCCAGTTGGCCTGGAGTTTCCGGTCACAGAACCCTTGACGCGCCCCTTACGGTGCAGAAAACTGCCGTGCATCGGTCGGCATTGTCGAACACCTGACGACAATATTCGCTATGGTGTGCAGTGCGTGCAGTGCTGCAGAGGCTGCAATGCCACGGGGCCGATCACCGCCCTCTCGGAGGGCGCGGACCTCCGGAGGTACCCGGGGTTCGCCTTCCCCTGGACGAAGGACAAAGGAGTCGCGGGTGTCCAGCTCCGACATCTTCATCGGCGAGACCATCGGTACCGCCGTCTTGATTCTGCTCGGCGGCGGCGTGTGCGCCGCCGTCACCCTGAAGCGCTCGAAGGCGCTGAACGCGGGCTGGCTCGCCATCACCTTCGGGTGGGGCTTCGCCGTACTGACGGGCGCGTACATCGCGAAGCCCTCCGGTGCCCACCTGAACCCGGCCGTCACCCTCGGCCTGGCCATAGACGGCGGCACCGAGTGGAGTGACGTTCCGCTCTACATCGGCTCCCAGATGCTCGGCGCGATGATCGGCGCGGCACTGGTCTGGGTCACCTACTACGGACAGTTCCAGGCCCACCTGACCGACCCCGAGCTGGTGGCCACGCTGAACCCCAAGGAGGGGATGGTCGACCAGACCGCCACTCCGCAGGCCGGCCCGGTGCTCGGCATCTTCTCCACCGGTCCGGAGATCCGGAACGTCGTGCAGAACCTCGCGACGGAGATCATCGGCACCGCCGTGCTCGTCCTCGCCATCCTCACCCAGGGCCTGACGGAGGGTCTGGCCGTCAGCGGCACCGGCGTCCTGATGACCGCGTTCGTGGTCGTCGGCATCGGCCTCTCGCTGGGCGGTCCCACCGGTTACGCGATCAACCCCGCGCGTGACCTCGGCCCGCGTATCGTGCATGCGCTGCTTCCGCTGCCCAACAAGGGCGGATCCGACTGGTCCTACGCCTGGATCCCGGTGGTCGGCCCGCTGGCCGGCGCCGCCCTGGCGGCAGGCATCCACAAGCTCGCGTTCTGACGCACGACAGCCGAGACCCTCAGACTTCAGGAGCAAGAGACCACATGACCAGCACCCACGGCACCCACGGTCACGGGCCGTTCATCGCGGCGATCGACCAGGGCACGACCTCCTCCCGCTGCATCGTCTTCGACCGCGACGGCCGCATCGTCTCCGTCGACCAGAAGGAGCACGAGCAGATCTTCCCGAAGCCGGGCTGGGTCGAGCACGACGCCAAGGAGATCTGGGAGAACGTCCAGCAGGTCGTCGCCGGCGCCGTCGAGAAGGCCGGCATCACGGCCGCCGACGTCAAGGCGATCGGCATCACCAACCAGCGCGAGACCACGCTGCTGTGGGACAAGAACACCGGTGAGCCCGTCCACAACGCCATCGTCTGGCAGGACACCCGCACCGACGCCCTCTGCCGCGAGCTCGGCCGCAACGTCGGCCAGGACCGCTTCCGCCGCGAGACCGGCCTCCCCCTGGCCTCCTACTTCTCCGGCCCGAAGGTCCGCTGGCTGCTGGACAACGTCGAGGGGCTGCGCGAGCGCGCCGAGCGCGGCGACATCCTCTTCGGCACCATGGACTCCTGGGTCATCTGGAACCTCACCGGTGGCGTGGACGGCGGTGTGCACGTCACGGACGTCACCAACGCCTCCCGCACCATGCTGATGAACCTCCGCAAGCTGGAGTGGGACGAGCGCATCCTCTCCTCCATGGAGATCCCGGCCGCCGTGCTGCCGGAGATCCGCTCCTCCGCCGAGGTCTACGGCACCGCCAAGGGCGGCGCCCTGGAGGGCGTCCCGGTCGCCTCCGCCCTCGGCGACCAGCAGGCGGCCCTCTTCGGCCAGACCTGCTTCGACAAGGGCGAGGCCAAGTCCACCTACGGCACCGGAACGTTCATGCTGATGAACACCGGCGACGAGCCCGTCCAGTCGTACAACGGCCTGCTGACCACCGTCGGTTACCGCATCGGCGACCAGAAGCCCGTCTACGCCCTGGAAGGCTCCATCGCCGTCACCGGTTCGCTGGTGCAGTGGATGCGCGACCAGATGGGCCTCATCAAGAGCGCGGCCGAGATCGAGACGCTGGCCAGCTCCGTCGAGGACAACGGCGGCGCCTACTTCGTCCCGGCCTTCTCCGGCCTGTTCGCCCCCTACTGGCGCTCCGACGCGCGCGGTGTCATCGCGGGCCTGACCCGCTACGTCACCAAGGCGCACATCGCCCGCGCCGTGCTCGAGGCCACCGCCTGGCAGACCCGCGAGATCACCGACGCCATGACCAAGGACTCCGGCGTCGACCTGGCCGCGCTCAAGGTCGACGGCGGCATGACCTCCAACAACTTGCTGATGCAGACCCTCTCGGACTTCCTGGACGCGCCCGTGGTGCGCCCGATGGTCGCCGAGACGACCTGCCTCGGCGCCGCCTACGCCGCCGGCCTGGCCGTCGGCTTCTGGCCCGACACCGACGCCCTCCGCGCCAACTGGCGCCGGGCCGCCGAGTGGACCCCCCGCATGGACGCTGACAAGCGTGACAGCGAGTACAAGAACTGGCTCAAGGCCGTCGAGCGGACCATGGGCTGGATCGACGACGAGAGCTGACTGAGGAGCAACTCATGACTACCCCGCAGAGCGTGCCCACCCTGGGAACGCACCCGGCCGCCGGTGCCAACCCGGGCCGTGCCGAGACCCGGGAGCGACTGTCCAACGCGACGTACGACCTCCTGGTCATCGGCGGCGGCATCCTGGGCACCTCGGTGGCCTGGCACGCCGCGCAGTCGGGCCTGCGGGTCGCGATGGTGGACGCCGGTGACTTCGCCGGCGCCACCTCCTCCGCGTCCTCCAAGCTCGTCCACGGCGGTCTGCGCTACCTGCAGACCGGCGCGGTCAAGCTGGTCGCGGAGAACCACCACGAGCGCCGGGTGCTGGCCAAGGACGTGGCCCCGCACCTGGTCAACCCGCTCACCTTCTACCTGCCCGTCTACAAGGGCGGGCCGGTCGGCGCCGCCAAGCTCGGCGCCGGTGTCTTCGCCTACTCGGCGCTGTCCGCCTTCGGCGACGGCGTCGGCAAGGTGATCTCCCCGTCCCGCGCCAAGGCCGACAACCCCGGTCTGCGCACGGACAACCTCAAGGCCGTCGCGGTCTACTACGACCACCAGATGAACGACTCGCGCGTGGCGGTCATGACCGTCCGCGCGGCCGTCGAGTCCGGCGCGGTCGTCCTCAACCACGCCGAGGTCACCGGCCTGCGCTTCACGCACGGCAAGGTCTCCGGCGCGGAGCTCAAGGACCGCATGGACGGCACGGAGTTCGGCATCGACGCCCGCGTCGTGCTCAACGCCACCGGCCCCTGGGTCGACCACCTGCGCAAGATGGAGGACAAGGGCGCGGCCCCCTCCATCCGCCTCTCCAAGGGCGCGCACATCGTGATGAAGCGCAAGTCGCCGTGGAAGGCCGCCATGGCCACCCCGATCGACAAGTACCGCATCACCTTCGCCCTCCCGTGGGAGGACCAGCTCCTCCTCGGCACCACCGACACCCAGTACGAGGGTGACCCGGCGGACGTGCGCGCCACGGAGGAGGACATCCAGCAGATCCTGGACGAGGCGGCCTTCTCCATCCAGGACGCGGACCTCGACCGTGATCTGATGACGTACGCCTTCGCGGGTCTGCGCGTGCTGCCGGGCGGCCCCGGCGACGTGGCCCAGGCCAAGCGCGAGACGGTCGTCTCCGAGGGCAAGGGCGGCATGCTGTCCGTCGCCGGCGGCAAGTGGACGACGTACCGCCACATCGGCCGTACGGTCATGACCAAGCTGGCCAAGGTGCCCGGCAGCCCGCTGACCGAGGAGATGGAGCCCGTCTCCAGCCTGGTCCGCCGGACCCCGCTGCCCGGTGTCGCCAACCCCAACGCGGTCGCCCACCGCCTGCTCGTGGACCGCGAGCCCGGCACGCGGATGGACCCGCTGACCGCCCGCCACCTGGCCACGCACTACGGCTCGCTCTCGTTCGACATCGCCCGGATGGTCAACGAGAACCCCGAGCTCGGCGAGCGCATCCACCCGGACGGTCCGGAGATCTGGGCGCAGGTCGCCTACGCCCGCGACCACGAGTGGGCCGAGACGGTCGACGACGTGCTGCGCCGCCGTACCACGCTGACCATCCGCGGCCTGGACGACGAGAACGTCCGCACCCGGGTCAAGGACATGCTGGAGCGCAAGGGCTGATCCCCGCGGCACTCCGGTAGCCGGGAGGCACCGAAGGGGAGGGACGTGTGACGTCCCTCCCCTTCGCCGTCCTCCCGTGTCGGCGAGGCAACCGGCGGCGCCCCTCCCCCGTCCCTGGAGGAGAGAGGGGGGCCTTCCATGACATGGCCGGAGATCCGGGCCCGGCTGCGCCGGCTCCGGCGGCTGCCGCGCAGGCGGACCGTCAAGCGCGTCGCACTCGCCCTGTTCCTCGTCATAGCGGTGCCGGTGGTGGCCGCCGCCGGGGCGCTGCGCGCCTCGTACGCGGGCTCGCCCGCCGACGACGCCGTCACCCGCGGCCGGGACGCCGTCTGGCTCGGGCACGCCTGGGTGGACGGGCGCCGTACGGACAAGGACCTGGCCGGGCTGAAGCGGCGCATCGGCGACACCGGCGTCCACGACCTGTACGTCCACGCGGGCCCGCTGGAGCACGACGGCACCCTGCCCGCCTCGGCGTACCGGGGCGCGCGCCGGCTGATCGACTCCGTCCACCGCGAGCTGCCCGGGGTCCGGGTGCAGGCGTGGCTCGGCGACGTGGTCGCGCACGGCGGCCGGGGCGGGCTGCGGCTGGAGTCCGCCGCGACGCGGGACGCGGTGGTGGCGAGCGCCCGGCAGGTGCTGGCGGCCGGCTTCGAGGGCGTCCACCTGGACGTCGAGCCCGTCGCCGACGGGGACGGCGGCTTCCTGACGCTGCTGGACTCGCTGCGGGCGGCGGTCCGTTCGGGCGGCGGGGTGCTGTCCGTGGCCGCGCAGCAGATCGACCCGCTGCCGTCGATGCACGCGGCGTCGCGCGCGTTCGGCGGGAAGAAATGGTGGTCGCAGGGGTACTTCGCGAAGGTCGCCCGGCGCACCGACCAGATCGCCGTCATGTCGTACGACACGGCGCTGCCCTGGGAGAGCCTGTACGGCGGGTACGTCGCCCAGCAGACCCGGCTGGCGCTGGAGGTCACCCCGGCCGGCACGGACCTGCTGATGGGCCTGCCGTTCTTCCACACCGACGACATGGGCCACCACGGTTCGGCGGAGACCGCCGCGGCGGCGCTGCGCGGCGCCCGGCTCGGACTGACGCGCGAGGACCGGCACCGCAAGCGGTTCGGCGTCGCCCTGTACGTGGACTTCGCCGCGACGGAGGGCGACTGGCGTGCGTACCGCGAGGCGTGGGGTAGGCGCGGGTGACCCGGGCACGGATGTGGGCAGGGGTGGCAGGGGCTGCGAGGGTGATGAGCATCCCTTGCGCGGACTGCGGACAGCGGTCCCGGAAGTCGTAGGCTTGGGGGCGCACGCTACGAGACCTGCAATCAACTGCACTGAACGGCAACCGGCGGTGGAAGGGACCCCTCCACCCCGGTCGGAAGGAGGCGCTGGGTGATCGAGCTTGAGGGAGTTCCCGAGCTGATCGACCCGGTCATGATCTGTGCCTTCGAGGGCTGGAACGACGCCGGAGACGCGGCCTCCAGTGCGGTCGCGCACCTGGACCGGGAGTGGAAGGGCGAGGTCTTCGCCGCGCTGGACGCGGAGGACTACTACGACTTCCAGGTCAACCGGCCCACCGTCTGGCTGGACGGCGGGGTCCGCAAGATCACGTGGCCGACGACCCGGCTGTCCGTGGTGCGCACCGGTGGTGCGGGCGGCTCGGGCGGCGTGGTCGGTTCGCGTGACGCCGGGGGCACGGGAGGGACCGGGGGCTCGAAGGGCCCGCGCGACCTGGTGCTCGTCCGGGGCATCGAGCCGAGCATGCGCTGGCGTTCGTTCTGCAACGAGATCCTGGGCTTCGCCCACGAGCTGGGCGTGGAGATGGTGGTGATCCTGGGCTCGCTGCTCGGCGACACCCCGCACACCCGGCCCGTGCCGGTCAGCGGGGTCACCTCCGACCCCGACCTGGCGCGCACCATGGATCTGGAAGAGTCCCGCTACGAGGGCCCGACCGGCATCGTCGGCATCCTTCAGGAGGCGTGCACGCACGCGGGCGTGCCCACCGTGAGCCTGTGGGCGGCGGTGCCGCACTACGTGTCGCAGCCGCCGAACCCCAAGGCCACGCTGGCGCTCCTGAACCGCCTGGAGGACCTGATCGACCTGCGCATCCCGCAGGGCGAGCTGCCCGAGGACGCGCGCGCCTGGCAGCTGGGCGTGGACCAGCTGGCGGCGGAGGACAGCGAGGTGGCCGAGTACGTCCAGTCGCTGGAGCAGGCCCGGGACACCGCGGACCTGCCGGAGGCGTCGGGCGAGGCCATCGCCCGCGAGTTCGAGCGGTACCTGCGGCGGCGCGACGGGCAGTCGGGGCCGGTCGGCGGTCCGGGTGGTCCGGGTGGCCCAGGCGGTCCGGGTGGTCCGGGTGGTGTCGGCGGTTCCGGCGCGGGCTCCGGGCAGCCGGGCGGGCTGGCGGCCGAGCCGGGGCTCGGCGGCGAGCCGGGCGGCCGGGACTCCTCGTACCTGCGCGACACGACGAGCGGGCGGACGCGCCCGCCGCGCCGGGCTCCGAAGGAGCAGGCGGAGGGCGCGGGCGGCGAGGACCGGCAGACGGGCGAGGACCGGCACGCGGGTGAGGACCGGCACGCCGGCGAGGACGGGGCCGATCCACCGGAGGCCTCGGGCCCGCCGGAAGGCGAGAGCTGACGCGAAGGGGTGCCGCCCGCCGGGGCGGCACCCCTTCCTCGTGGAACACCGTAGAACCGTAAAACCGCAGAACCGCAGAACCGTAAAACAACGACAAAAGGACAGCATGGCCGTCAAGGCGATCAGAACAACCGTCATAGCGGCCACCGGTGCCGCACTCGCCCTCGCGCTGACCGCGTGCGGCGGCGGGGACGAGGACAAGCGCGACCCGCAGGCCGTGCTCAAGGCCGCGGCGGAGAAGACCGCGGCGCAGAACTCCTACCGGACGAAGCGGCAGGTCACCGGGTTGGAGGGCACGGAGCGCGGCGATTACACGTTCTCGCGCAAGCCCGACCTGGCCGAGCGCAAGACGTGGCGGACCGAGGTGAAGAACGGCAAGAAGGGCCCCGAGCGCTTCGACCACGCGATGAGCGAGGGCGACATGCTCTACACCCGCGACCCCAAGGTCGCCGGCGGCCGGTGGGTGAGCGACAGCCTCGTGGAGGAGGGCGAGGAGCCCCCGAAGCCGGGGGACGTCCTGAAGACCGCCGAGGGGTCGCTGCCCAAGCTGCTGGGCGTCCTGCGCACGGTGAAGGACGTGCGGAAGGTGGGCAGCGAGAAGGTGAACGGCCACAAGGCCACGCACTTCGCCGGCACGGTCGTCCTCGCCGATCTGGCGGCCTACAAGGGCGACGTCATGCGGGACTGGCTGCGCGAGCTCTACGTCGAGAACCACCGGAAGGACGGCCTGGAGAAGGTCGACGTCGACCTGTGGATCGGCAAGGACGACCTCCCGGTCAAGGGCGCGGAGCACGGCAAGGGATCCAAGGGCAGCACGGGCGTGACCGAGGAGTACTCGGACTTCGGCGAGGACCCGAAGATCCGCATCCCGAAGGGCAAGGACCTCGTCACCCAGGACGCCTGGCTCCGCGAGGTCCGCGACAAGGCGTCCCGGGGCCTCGACCCGGTGAGCTGAGTCCTCCCCTCCCGATCAGCCGCGCAGTTCGTCGAGGCGCGCCAGGTCGTCGCGGACCGACTCCCGCTCCTCGTCGGTGAGTTCGACCACGGCGGCCCCGGCGAGCGCCTCCTCCCGGGCCACCTCGTCGCCCAGCCGCCCGGCGACGTCCGCCCGCAGCACCAGCAGCCGCAACAGCTGGACGGGCGTGGGGCGTTCACCCTCCGTGCGCAGCGCCCGGTCGATGACGCGGGCGGCGCCGAGCGCGTCGGCCTTGGAGTCCGCGAACAGCGACGCGTAGTGCAGCGCCCGCGCGAACGTCTCCTCGGGCGCGGGCCGGTGGTGCTGGTCCGCACTCGTCACGGTCCCGATCCGGACGCAGTTGCCGCCCGGGTCCGTCATCAGGAACTGCCGCACCCCGTGCGAGGTGTCCCGCACCGCGCCGAACCGCGGCAGCCCCCGCGTCGGCACCTTCCCGTACGCCTCCTTCAGCCCCCTGCGGAACGTGTCGTGGAGCCCGTCGACGTCGTCCGTGCGGACGTAGCAGGTGCTGTACGAGGTGGCCGGGTCGTGCTGCTTCACGCCGAAGAAGTGCAGCTCGATCTCGCCGTAGCGGACGACGGCGTACGGGTTGGGATTCGTCTGATGGTGTGTCACCTCGAAGCCCAGAGCGGTGTAGAAGTCGAGGACCGGCCGGAGGTCGGGGCACGGGAGGATGGGAATCACCGTCTCAGCCATGCGCAGCACTGTAGTCACGCTTGACCACCATCACGCCGACTCGTGCGAACAAAGGCGGGGCGACAGTACGAACCCGCAGTGGATCAGACCGCGTCCCACCGCGCATCGGCGTAGAGCGACCGCAGCCGCTCCACGACGGGCAGGTCCGCCGGGAGGCTCAGCTCGTCGATCCGGCCGACGGGCGCGATGCCGAGGGAGTTGGTGACGAAGGCGCCGTCGAAGGAGGGGAGGTCGTCGAGGCGGACGGGGCGGCGGAGCCAGGGGAGGCCGAGGCGGTCGAGCTCGCGGCGGAGCAGGAGCATGGTGATGCCGTCGAGGGCGGGCGCGTCCGGCCAGACGACGGTGTCACCCTCCACAAAACCGATGTTGGTGATGGCCCCCTCGGCCACGGTGCCGTCCTGGCCGACCAGCAGGGCCTCGTCGAACCCGGCGGCCCACGCCCGGCGCAGGTGGTACACCTGCCCGAAGACGCCGGCGTGCTTGAGGTGCGCGGCGGGCCGCTGGTACGGGACGGCGGTGAGGCGCTGCGGTCCCGCCGGCTCGGGCGTCGGCGGCCGGGCTATGACCGTCACCACCGGGCGGACCGCCCCTTCGCCGGGTGGCAGGTGGACGTAGACGCGGACGGCGGCGTCCGTCACCCCGGCCGTCCGCAGGGCGCCGCGGACGCGCTCGCGGACGAGGCCGCCGTCCAGGCCCTCGCCGAACAGCTCGCGGGTGGCGGCGTCGAGCCGCGCGAGGTGGAGGTCCAGTCCGCGGATCCGGCCGTTCCGGATCTCCATCGCGGTCATGTGGCCGTAGCCGCCGAGGAGGGCGAGGAACAGCGGGTCGGCCGCGACGGGACGGCCGTCGACCTCGACGTACGGGGTGGAGAGATCGTTCATCTCCCCACCCTACGAGGACGGTCGCTCAGAGCTCGTCGTGCTCCCACTTGCCGTTGGCCATGCTGGTGCTGCCCAGCGCCAGGCGGAGGTACCGCCGTACCTGGTCGAGGCCGTTCACCGTGCCGATCGACGGGATGAAGGGCGCCGTGGCGTTCTGGCCCGCCGAGACGCGGTGGTAGTACTCGGAGAGGGAGTCCCAGGAGTTCTCCAGCTCCTGCTGCTGGTGCGGCAGGCCGTACTGGAACTCCCACGTCCCCATGGCGGTGCGGAAGGTGCCCTCGACGTCGTTGAAGCGGGCCGCCTCGGAGAGCATCTGGATCACCAGGCTGAGCGAACGTGCCGTGTTCTGTCGCTCGTTGCCGGAGTTCGGGTTGTTGACGGTCGCCAGCTGGACGAGGGAGGCCCGGATGTCGTTGTAGCTGATCGTCATGGCCTCCCGGCCACGGCCGGCGGTGCCCGTCAGGGAGTTGTAGTTGGAGCCGAAGTTGAGGGTCTGGACGTTCGTGTCGACGTCCGGGCGGGGGTCGGTGGTCTCCCGCAGCCGGCCGGCCAGCGCGCCGTTGATGTCGTTGAACTGGTAGGTGGTGCCGCGCTCGTTGGAGAAGCCCCAGACGTAGAGGTTGGAGGGGTTGATCCAGATGCGCACCCGGTGCCGGGCGCCGCGGTCGTCCGGCGCGGTCAGCGACGCCTGGATGAGCCCGACGTTCTCCAGCTGCGTCTCCTGGGTGTTGTACCCGGCCGCGGCGTTGCGGAGGCTCTGGACGAACGTCGAGTAGTCGTCGCGCTGGTGGTCGCTCGCGCCTTCGTCCGCCAGGTTGATGTACACGTGCGACATGTGGCGCCACTCGGTGCGCGCCTCGGCCGTGCCGGCGGTGGTGAGCGTGCCCGTGACGGCCATCGCCAGGCCGACGCCGGACAGGAGGAGGGAACGGGCGAGGCGGGACTTTCGCATGGGGGTGTGTTCTTTCTGCGGGACTGCGGGACGGGTCGGATCGGGCCGCCCGATTCCGTCGGCCGTACGCCGGGGGGGGAGGCACACGGCCGACGGAACCGGACGGCCGGATTCACCGTAGGACCGGCCACGCGGCGGGGGCTGTGCGCTGCGCGCACACTTGTGCTCCGGGAGCGCACGGCGCCCCTGGGCCCGGCCGAAGCCGCATCTGCCCGAGTCCGGTAGGCGCGACGGGCTGCGGGCCGGCGACCGCAGGATCACCGGGATCCTCCTGCGCCGTTCGGCAGGTGGAAGACCGTGCACGAGAAACCCGGCCGCCCTGGCCGACGCGGAGCCGGAGCCGACTCGGGCTTCATCGGTAGATCCATTATCTCGGTGCGGGGAGGCGTCTGTCACCGTCCTCCGGAATGATCTTTACATCCGATTTGCCCCTCTAGGCTTGCGAGCAGACCCACAACACACAGATCAGACCTGGGAGTTGAGAGTGGCGCACGACGTTGCCGCACTGACAGCGGAACTCATGGCGATGGCTGCGGCCGATCACCAGTCCGCAGTCCACGCGAACAGCGACGACCCCGCCGAGCAGCTGGCGTGGCGACGGCTGACCGCCAGGCACGGTGACCGGCTCGACGAAATCATGGACGAGTACGGCTGGCCGACGGCGGAACTGGTCGGCGAGCAGGCCGCACGCGCGGCATGGCTCATCGCCCAGCACGCCGACCGGCAGCTCGACGTTCAGCGTCGCGCCCTCCGGCTGATGCGGCAGGCCGTGTCGACAGGCTTGGCGAGCCCCCGCGAGCTGGCCTTCCTGCACGACCGCACGCTGGTCAACGAGGGCCGCAAGCAGGTCTACGGCACTCAGATCGCCGGCGTGAAGGACGGGGCACCGGTTCCGTGGCCCTGTGAAGAGCCCGAGCGCATGGACGAACTCCGCGCGGAAGTCGGCATCGAGCCCTTCGACGAGTACGTCGCCAGGTTCTCCCCGGCCTGACGCCCCGTTCCCAGCCACGTCCGGTGGACCACGGCCCGCCCTCACCTGTCACGGGCACGATCCACCGGACAGGGCCTAACGCCCGACGGCGTCCACCACCAGCTCCCACGGGTAGCCGTCCAGGCGTCGGCCCCCACTCCCGGGCGCATGCGGCACCCACTCCCCCGGCCCATACACCACCCGCACCCCCGTCCCCCGCAGCACCTCCAGCGAACGGCGGGTGGCCGGGTGCGCGTCCAGTGCGGTCGACCAGAACGGCAGCACGGCCACCGGCAGCCCGAGCCCGACGGCCTCGGCGAGCAGCCCGAGCGCGTACGTGTCGGCGATGCCGGCGGCCCACTTGTTGGCCGTATTCATCGTCATCGGCGCCACGACCACCGCATCGGCCGCCGGGTTACGCTTCCCCTCCCCCTCCCGCCGCCACGTGCTGCGCACGGGCCGCCCCGACGCGGCCTCCAGCGCGGGCACGTCGAGAAACCCACCCTCGACGGCGGCGGGCGTCCCGACGACGCACACGTCCCAGCCACGTTCCTTCGCGGTATCCACCAGCCGCTTCGCGTCACGCGCGGGGCCTGCGGCGCAGACGATCGCATAGAGAACGCCCAGCTCGGTCATACGGCCACCCCCACACGTGTCGCCAACGAGTGCAACGAGGAGGCTTGACCCCCCGCGTCCCGCATCAGCATCTCCCCAATCAGCTCCCGGACCACAGGGCGGCACCGTACCTCTTCCGGTGCCTCGCGCTCCGCCGCCAGGAGAGCCGCCGCTGCCTTCCTCGTCCTGCCGCACGCATGAAGAGCCCGAGCGGCATCAGTCCAAAAGACGGCCCGGCGCTCAGCGACAGCCAGCGTCTTGACGTCCACCTTCCGTGCCTCGGCCAGTGCCTTTCCCGCATCGCCGAGGGTCAGCGCAACGGAAACCCGGTGGAGAGCCACGTTGTGCGGGCCGAAGGCGGTCCACCGGCGGTTGGAGTCCGCCGGCATCGCAGCTGCACGTCCGGCGTCCGTCAGCAACGCCTCCGCTGTGTCCCGGTCGTCCGCCGCTGCCGCTGCCCAGGCTCCGCGCAAAAGGAGGGCTCCCAAGACCGCCACGGTGTCAGGGCTCTTCCACCGGACGCCTTCCGCGGCCTCGTCCGCTGCCCGGATCGCTACGCGGACGCTCTGACGCCGGTGTCCCACCGCGCCCAAGGCGTGCGTCAGAATCCGCGACGCTGAGGCGACGGCCGTCGGATCACCCATCCGCCGAGCTGCCGCCACGGCACGCTCCGCGGCGATCCAGGCAGACGCTGGGTCGTCGTTCTTGAGCAGCAGCGAGGCAGCGACATGGTACGCGTCGACCGCAATCCGGTCGATCCGCCGCGGCGCGGCTGTCGAAGCGTGACCGGACTCCAAACCTAGCCCGCCTTATGGCTCCTCACCTGACAAATGTCCTCGGAAACGTCCTCCCGGAAGGCCGCGCCGGCGTCCTGGCCCGTGCCCCGCCGTAGAGGTCTCCTGGTGTCATGACGACCCGGAACCACGACTCTTCGGCTGGTGCCCTATGACAACCGCTTCCCGTTGGCTCTCCGCTGCCGCCGCAGAACCCCGCACCGCCCTGGCACTATGGAAAAACGGCCGCACGGCGCCGTTGACGGTCGGTGCCCGCTGGGACCTGTTGGCCGTGGACTTCAAGCTTGCCACCGCAGCCGTCACCCACTTCAGGGACCATGGGTACCGCCTCGGCCCCTACCTGATGAGCGGTGTGGAGCGAACGGTGTGGTGGTGCGTCCCCATCGGCGCCGGGCGGCGATTCACTGCACAAGCCGGTGTCGCCTCACGCCCCAAGGGCTCCGAAATCTTCGTCCCCCCGCCGGGTGCCTATGCCGGCGACCGGGTCTGGGTATCTCCTCGGGACGGCCGTTGGAGCGAGCTCACCGACCCCGGTGAGCTCCACGAAGCGCTCGGCGTCGCGGCACGACGGCTGGCACAGCGGACGGTCGGGCCGCGTGCGTGACCATGTGAGCCGGCTCCCTCCTACCCGGCGGACCCCCGCAGGTCCGCCACCAACCGGAACCGCTCCAGGACCGTCATCGTCGAGTCGTCCACCGTGAACTCCGGATCGTCCAGAGCCGCCCGCATCTCGGCACTGCGCCAGAACGACTCGTGGTTCGCGCGCCATTCGGCGACGGAAGCGTCGCCCTCGCCCTCGTCGACGACGTGCGCGAAGTCCACTTCGTCCAGCCGCGCGAGGCGGACGTCCGTCACCTCGATGACCGCCACCGGGCGGTCGTCGGAGTCGACGACGACGCTGCGCTCGCCTACGCGCGGCAGGGGGTCGCCCGCGTGCTCGTAGTCGGCGACCAGGCCGGTGGTGGAGGTCTTCGAGCCGTCGAGGATGGCGGCGACGAGACGGTCGCGGAGGGGGCCGGGGAAGGCGAACTCGACGCGGGGGTGGTCGGGGGCGGGTTCCATGGTCGCAATCTAGTGCGGCTGATCGCGGGGTGAAAGACGCGCCGTCCCGGCGTCGAGGTCGATGCCCGTCCGGCGCGGGGCGCCGTCCTGTTCGTCGTCGCGCAGGATGAGTTCGACGCGTCGTTGCTCCAACTGAGCGCGCTTGCCGGGGTAGATGAGGCCGTGCAGCTCCTCCGTCGCGGTCGCGCCCGCGCCGCGCGAGCCCCCGGAGGCGCCGCCCCGGAGGAGGTGAACGCCCTTGCGTGCGGCGGCGAGCAGGAAGAGCGGGACGACGATCAGGAGGGCCAGGCCCGGGCCCGTCAGAAGGCTCATCACGTCGGAGGAACGTGACGGGCCCGGGGATGGTTCCGTGAACGTCAGTCGACCGCGCTCGCGCCGCGCAGCCGCAAGGTGAATGCGCGGTCCGTGGAGCGGGTCGGGGTGGTGAGGTGGAGGGTTCCCGTGCGGTCGGTGGGGTCGTGCCACCAGCCGGGGGTGGAGGAGTTGGGGGTGACCCTGGGCAGGGGGCGGCCGTCCAGGAGGACCGTGTGCGGGGAGGTGCGGGTGTGGACGGTGAAGGTGTACGGGCGGGTGGACTGTTTGCCCTGGAAGGTGCCGTGTGAGGCGCCTACGTGGACCGTCACGTCGCCGCGGCCCGTGCGCGGCGCCCGGACCGTCACCGTCTGCCGGGCGGAGGCGCCGGTGCGGTGGGCGCGGGTGACGCCGTCGTCCTCGTAGAGGGTGAAGGACGAGGTGCCCTTCGGGTAGAGGTCCCAGGCGAGCGGGGAGCCGGGGGTGCGGTCGCGGTGGGAGCGGATGCCGGGCCACATGGGGATGTTGGCGCCGGCCTTCACGAAGAGGGGGAGGGTGTCGAGGGGGGCGCGGTAGCCGTCGATCGTCGTCGGGCCCTGGTACGTGCGGCCCGTCCAGTAGTCGGTCCAGGTGCCGCGCGGCAGGTAGATGCCGTCGCGGGTCTCCTTGTCCTCGTACACGGGTGCGGCAAGGAAGTGCTCGCCGCTCAGGAATTCGTACTTCGCCGCGTCGGAAGCCGCCTTGGGGTCGTCCGGGTACTCCAGGGCCAGCGGGCGGACCGGGCCGACGCCCGTCCGCGTCGCCTCCGCCGCGTACGTGTACATGTACGGGAGCAGGGACTCCTTGAGCTTGAGGTACTTCCGGTTGATCGAGGTGTACGGCTCGCCGTACCGCCAGGGCTGCTTGTCGCTCGGCGCCCAGCCGTCCATGGTCATGACGGCGGGGAGGAACGCCTTCCACTGGAGGTCGCGGACGTACGTCTTCGCGCTGCCGCCGAAGATGCCGTCGATGTCACCGGTGGTGTAGGCGAGGCCGGACATGGTCGCGCCCGCGTACGTGGGGATCTGCCAGCGGATGTAGTCCCAGGAGCCCTTCTGGTCGCCGGACCACTGGACGCCGCAGCGCTGCGCGCCGGACCAGCTCTCGGGGGCCCAGGTGAAGCCACGGGCGTCGCTGTTGTCCTCGATGCCCTTGTACGCGTCCTTGCAGCCGTCGAGGGCGAACTTGTAGCCGTCGCCGACCCAGGCCACGTCCAGTTTGGCGACGCGCTGGCCGGCCCGTACCTGGTCGGCGAGCTTGCCGAGGCCGTCCTCGGTCCACAGGCCCATCGTCATCTTGCGGTCGGCCAGGCCCTTGTTCACCTCGGGGAGGTTCTCGTAACCGCAGCCGTAGCCGTCGTTGACGAGCATCCAGCCCAGGGGGAGGTCGTGTTCGACGTAGCCGTCGGCGACCTTGAGCGCGTCGAGGGTGCGGCGCTCGCCGCGGTTCTTGTTGTGCAGGTAGCAGTCGGAGTCGCCGACCTCCAGGCCGTACAGCGGCGGCAGGAACGGGCGGCCGGTGAGGCGGGTGTAGTCGCCGATGACGTCCTTGGGGGTCCGGCCCGCGACGTAGTACGCGTCGAAGCGCTGTTCGCGGGCCGTGGCCTTCACCGGGTCGGCGAAGTCGTAGGTGTTGGGCGCGTACGTGTTCCGGTAGACGCCGTAGCCGGCCGAGGAGAGGTAGAACGGGACGGAGTTGGGGTGGCCGCCGTCGTTCCAGTTGTAGTCGACGCCCACCTCGACCTTCTTGCCGCGGTGCGAGGTGTTGCCGCGGCCGTTCTGCATGCCCGCGCCGTAGAACCGCTCGTCGGCGCCGCGGGCGAGGGTTTGGGTGGTGCCGGTCTTGTCCCAGGTCAGGCCCTTGGTCTCGGACCAGATGCGGGTGCCGTCGGCGCGGTGGAGGGCGAAGCGGAGCGGGAACTTGTAGGCGCGCAGGGTGAGGCGGGAGGTGCTCAGTTCGTAGCGGTCTCCGCGGTCGCGCCAGCGGGTGGGTGGGGGCGCGCCCTGCGGCAGGACGATGTCCTTGCCCGTGGGGTCGGTGAACTTGCCGTCGGGGGCCAGTTCGAGGCGGAAGGTGTCGGGGGTGACGAAGTGGATGCGGGCCTCCGCCTGGCCCGCCGTTAAGCGGTAGTCGGGGCCCTGGGCGGTGAAGGAGGTGACCTTGCCGACGGTCTGCGGCTCGGGTGGGGCGTCGGCGCGGGCCGCCGCTTGCGGGATCGCTGCCGCGAGGAGGGCGAGGAGGGTGGTGGCGATGAGGGTTCCGGGTCGGGTGCGGGTGGTCATGCGGAATGCTTAGCGCACTGTCGTGCGCATGACCATGCCCCGATCCCACCCCTTCACCGTTTCCTGCGGGGCCTTGCGCCCCCGCACCCCCGAAACCGCGCTCCGCGCGGTTGTCCTCAAACGCCGGACGGGCTACTCGGCCCCCGCCACCGCCCCCAGATCGAAGTAGTCCCGCCACGCCACGATCAGCCCGTCCCGGATCTCGAATACACCCGTCACCCGCACCCGGACGACCTCGCCCGAGCGGAGCGTCATCGCGTCCGTCCGCTCGTTGAACACCACTCCCCCGCCTCCGGAGGCACCCCCCGAGGCACTCCCGGAGACAGCAGCGGAAGCCTGGTGGTGGACGGTGAACTCGGCCGCGCTGAAGCGGGCCAGGAAGTCGGTGAAGTAGGCGCGGATGCGGTCCCGTCCCACCACTGGCGGCAGGGGCATGCTGTGGTACGTCCCGTCCTCCGCGAAGAACGCCGCGAGCCGGGCGGCGTCCAGCCCGTCCCAGGCCGCGAAGAACCGCGCGACGACCTCCTCGTACTCCGCTCCGGACACGGACGGCCACCTCTCCTCGTCACGACTCGTCACGACGTCTGCCAAGACCAGCGCTCGCCGGCGACCGAATGTTCCGGCCGGGCCCGGGCCACGAGCCGGGGCGGCGAACCGGGGCCGCGAGCCGGCGTCGTCGTGGCGCTCACCGCCGCCCCGCCGTGTGCCGGCCGCCGCCCCGGCGGTTCCCGCCGCCCTTCCGGAGGCGCAGCACGAGGAAGGCGACGACGAGGAGGACCGCCCCGGCCAGGACCGCCTTGGAGTACAGGCCGACGAGGTCGGTGACCTGGTGCCAGCGGCTGCCCAGCTCGTAGCCGGCGAGGACGAAGAGCGCGTTCCATATGAAGCTGCCGAGCGCGGTGAGGCCGAGGAAGACCGGCAGGCCCATCCGCTCGATGCCGGCGGGGACCGACACCATGCTGCGGAAGATCGGGATCATCCGGCCGAAGAAGACGGCCTTGGTGCCGTGCCGGGCGAACCACGCCTCAGTCCGCAGCACGTCGGACTCCTTGACCAGCGGGATCCGGGCGGCGAGCGCGACGGTGCGGTCCCGGCCGAGCAGGGCGCCGATCGAGTAGAGGGCCAGGGCGCCGACGACCGACCCGGCCGTCGTCCAGAGCAGGACCGCGACGAGCCCGATGTCCCCGCGGGCCGCCGTGAACCCGGCGAGCGGGAGGATCACCTCGCTCGGCAGCGGCGGGAACAGGTTCTCCAGGGCGATGGCGACACCGGCGCCCACGGCGCCGAGCGACTCCATGAGGCCGGCGGCCCAGCCCGCGATGCCACCGGCGGGCGCGTCGGATGCGGCAGTTGTGATCATGCTTCGACGTTAGGGACGCGCGGAGCAACGGGTAATGCGGGCGGCCGTACGGCACGGTGCGGCACGCCCTCCGAAAGAGTTGCGGCGCGCCCTCCGAAAAGTATGCGGTGCACCGCAGTACGCCCGGGGCGCCGCCGGGCTAGCGTTTCGGATCATGCGTACGGCCCTCCTCTCCCGTCTCCGCGCGGTCCTCGCCGTCTGTCTGGGCGTCGCCCTGGGCACCCTGACCGCGCTTCCGGAGCTGCTCCTCGCCGTGGCGGGCGGCCTCCGGCTGCTCGTCGTGGCCGTCCGCAAGTCCCGCCCGGCGGACGGCTCCTGGGTCGTGGCCGCGACCCGTCGGCTGTCCGCGGCCGAGCGGCGGCGGATGGCGTCCTGCTACGGGGTGGAACTGCCCGTTCCGGCGACGGGCCGGTCCGCGCTCGGCTACCTGGCGGTGCGCTGGGCGCTCGGGCTCTTCGGCGGCGCCGTGCTGCTGCTGACCCTGCTCTGGGCGGGTGCCGCCACGTTCCTGCTGTGGGGCTGGTTCGTCCTCGACCGGCTGCACCGGCCCGGCGACGTCCTGCTGTCGGCGTTCCTCAGCCTGTTCCTGTGCCTCCTCGGGGCACAGGGCGTACAGGGCGTGGCGATCCTGGACGAGCGGCTGGCCCGCCACTTCCTCACCCGGAGCGACCCGCGCCAACTGGAGCGCAGGATCGGGGAGCTGGCCCTCAGCCGCGCGGGCGTCGTGGAGGCCGTCCACGACGAGCGGCGGCGGATCGAACGCGACCTGCACGACGGCGTCCAGCAGCGGCTGGTCGCCCTGGGCATGCTGCTCGGCCGGGCGCGCCGCGGCCGGGACCCGGAGAAGGCTGCCGAACTGCTGCGCCAGGCGCACGAGGAGGCGCAGCGGGCCCTCACCGACCTGCGGGAGGTCGCGTGGCGAATCTACCCGGCGGCGCTGGACGAGGGCGGGCTGGGCGCGGCGTTGGAGACGGTCGCCGAGCGCGCGGCCGTCCCGGTGCGGCTCTCCGTCGACCTGCCGGAACCGCTCCCGGCCGCCGTCCAGACGGTGGCGTACTTCGTGGTGGCCGAGGCGGTCACCAACGCGACGAAGCACTCCGGGGCCGCCCTGGTGACCGTCCGCGTCGCCCGGCAGGGCACCATGGTCATCGTGCGCATCGAGGACGACGGCCGCGGCGGAGCGGACCCGGCGGGCGGCGGGCTGACCGGCCTGGCGCGGCGGGTGGCCGCGCTGGACGGGCGGTTCACCGTCGACAGTCCCGCCGGGGGCCCCACCACCGTCACCGGGGAGCTGCCGTGCGCGTGATGCTCGCCGAGGACTCGATCCTGCTGCGGGAGGGCCTGGTACGGCTGCTCGCCGAGGAGGGCCACGAGGTGACGGCCGCCGTGGGCGACGCCGGGGAACTGCTGGCGGCCGTGGACCGGGACCCGCCGGACATCGTGGTCATGGACGTCCGGATGCCGCCCACCCACACCGACGAGGGGCTGCGCGCCGCGCTGGAGATCCGCCGCACCCGGCCGGAGATCGGCGTGCTCGTCCTCTCCCAGTACGTCGAACGCCGTTACGCCACCGAGCTGCTGACCGCCTCCACCGAGGGCGTGGGCTACCTGCTGAAGGACCGCGTCGTCCAGATCGACGAGTTCCTCGACGCGCTGGAACGGGTCGGCTCCGGCCGTACGGCCTTCGACCCCGAGGTCGTCCGGCAGCTGCTGAGCCGCAGCAGCCACACGGACCCCCTGCTGAGCCTGACGGCGCGGGAGCGGGACGTGCTCGCCGAGATGGCGCAGGGGCACACCAACCCGGCCATCGCCGAGCGGCTGCACGTCTCCAAGAGCGCGGTGGAGAAGCACGTCAACGCCGTCTTCGACAAGCTCGGGCTGAACCCCGCGACGGGGTACAGCCGACGGGTGCTCGCCGTCCTCCGCTACCTGGGCTCGTGACACGCGCTATCGCACTCGGTGGACGGCCACCGCGTCGTAGTCCGTCGTGGGCGTCGGCGGCTCGGTGAGGCGGGAGTTCGGGAGGTAGAGCCGGTCGCCGTACGCGGCGACGGTCGTGGGGACGCGGAAGCGCGGGTCGGTGACGCGGGTGAGCCAGGTGCCGCGCAGTCCCGCGGGGTCGAGGTGGAACACGTCGATCGCGTTCTGCACCTGCTGGACGACGTGGAGCGTGCGGCCGAGGACCAGCAGCCCGTCGCCGTCGGGGAGTTTCCGCCCGCCGAGGTCCACGCGGCGGGCGTCGCCGGTGCGCGGGTCGACGCGGAGCAGGCTGCCGCCGTCCTGGAAGACGTTGACGACGAGCAGCGCCCGGCCGTCGGGGGTGGCGGCGATGCCGTTGGAGGTGAAGCCCTCGGCGGGGGCCTCGGCCCACTCGCCGGTCAGGCGGAGGCTGATCACGTCCCGGGGCGCGGGGAGTTCGCCGCGCGGGCCCAGCGGGAGGCCGTACACGAAGGGCTGGGTGGAGTCCGTGAACCAGGCCGTCCGGCCGGCGAGCACCACGTCGTTGACGAACGTCGCGGGTCTGCCGACCTCGTGGACGGCGAGCAGCGAGCCGTCGCGGGTGTCCACGACGCGGAGTTGACGGGTGGCGCCGCCGGCCACGAAGGCGCGGCCGCGGCGGTCGGTCTTGAGGCCGATGGAGGCGGTCTCCATCCGGGTGGGCACCACGGCGCCCCGGCCGGTGGGCAGGTGCGCCCGGTAGAGCGCGCCGCTCCCGAGCGAGCCGAACCAGGCGTACGGGCCGGGGCCGATGGCGATGCCCTCGGGGCGGAAGCCGTCGGGCAGGGGGAAGCGGGTGGGCCAGGAGGGTTCCGGGAGCGGCGCGGCGAGGGCGGGCGATCCGGCGAGGGCCGCGGCGGCGGCGCCGGTGGCGAGCAGGGTCCTGCGGGTGAAGGAGCGGGCCATGGATGGATCCCTCCGGTGCGCTGGACGGATACGCGGGGCTGGACGGACACGCGGAACGGACGCGTGCGCCCACCCCAGCACAGCGCGGACCGCGGCACGCCGGGCGGATCCGGTCCTTCACAAACGGAGGCGCCTCCGCCCACGGCGGAAGCGCCTCCTGTCCTTCGGTTCGCGCGCGGCTCCGCTAGAGCGCCACGCCCAGCAGCGCGTCCACCGTGCGCGACACCAGGCCGGGCGCGCCCTCGTCCGTACCGCCGTCGGCGGCCTGGGCGGCGGCCCAGCGGTCGACGGCGGCCAGGGCGGCCGGGGCGTCGAGGTCGTCGGCGAGGGCCTCGCGGACCTCGGCGAGCAGGGCGTCGGCGGACGGCCCGTCCGGGCGGGAGACGGCCGCGCGCCAGCGGCCGAGGCGCTCGACGGCCTCGGCGAGGACGTCGTCCGTCCACTCCCAGTCGGCCCGGTAGTGGTGCGACAGCAGCGCGAGGCGGATCGCGGCCGGGTCCACGCCCTCGCGGCGCAGGGCGGAGACGAAGACGAGGTTGCCCTTGGACTTGGACATCTTCTCGCCGTGCAGGGCGACCATGCCCGCGTGGACGTACGTCTTGGCGAACGGGTGCTCGCCGGTCAGCGCCTGGGCGTGCGAGGCGCCCATCTCGTGGTGCGGGAAGATCAGGTCGGAGCCGCCGCCCTGGACGTCGAAGCCCATGCCGAAGTACTCCAGGGCGATGGCGACGCACTCGATGTGCCAGCCGGGGCGCCCGGGGCCGAGGGAGGCGCCGTCCCAGCTGGGCTCGCCCGGGCGGGCGGCCATCCACAGCATCGGGTCGACGGGGTTCTTCTTGCCCGGCCGGTCCGGGTCGCCGCCGCGCTCGGCGGACAGCAGCCGCATGGCCTCCGCGTCGAGGCCGGAGACCTCGCCGAAGTGGGCGTCGGAGGCGACGGAGAAGTAGATGTCGCCGTCGAGCTCGTAGGCGGCGCCCGCGTCGCGCAGGCGCTCCACCAGCGGGACGATCTTGGGTATCGACTCCACGGCGCCCACGTACTGGCGCGGCGGCAGCAGCCGCAGCGCGGTCATGTCCTCGCGGAACAGGACGGTCTCGCGCTCGGCGAGGGCCTCCCAGTCCTCACCGTTGGCGGCGGCCCGCTCCAGCAGCGGGTCGTCGATGTCCGTCACGTTCTGGACGTAGTGGACCTGCCGCTTGGTGTCGAGCCACACGCGCTGCACGAGGTCGAACGCGTTGTAGGTCGCAGCGTGCCCCATGTGAGTGGCGTCGTACGGCGTGATGCCGCAGACGTAGAGGCGGGCGACGGGGCCGGGGACGAGGGTCACCCGTCCACCGGTCGCGGTGTCGTGGATCCGGAGGTCGCGGCCCTCGCCGGGCAGGGCGGGAACCTCAGAAGCGGGCCAGGCATGCATGCCTTGAGCGTAACCGGATGCGGCTTCCGGATACGAACCGGAGGGGGCGGTTGGCTGAGAAGGGGGTCTTGCGCGGGACCGGGGCACAGCCCGCCGCAGGCGCTACACCGGCGGCCACGGAATCGCCGGCCACTCCCCACTCGGTTCCCGATGCCGCCCGGTACGCAGCAATTCCGCCACCCGCCCCCGCAAAGCC
>NZ_JAIQLH010000580.1 GCF_020037025.1 Streptomyces huiliensis
CACCCGCTGTTCCAGGTGATGCTCGGCTACCAGAACAACGACGGCCGCGCCGGCCGCCTCCTGGGCCTGGAGAGCCGCATCCTCCCCTTCGAGCTCGGCGCCGCCAAGTTCGAACTCGACTTCAACTTCGAGGAGACGCCCACCGCCGAGGAGATCGACATCGCCTTCGAGTACGCGGTCGACCTCTACGACCGCGCCACCGCCGAGGCCCTCGTCGAACGCCTCCTGTCCCTCCTCACCCAGATCGCCGAGGACCCGCACCGCCGCCTCGGCACCCTGGACGTGCTGACCGGGCGCGAGCGCGGTCTCGTGCTGGGGGAGTGGGCGGCG
>NZ_JAIQLH010000581.1 GCF_020037025.1 Streptomyces huiliensis
CCTGCTGGGCGCGTAAGCCCCGCCCCGGCCCCCGTAGCCCGCCGGGGCCGTCCCACCCACCCCCACCACCTCCCGGTCCGTTCGGCGCTTGAGGCGCGAGGGGAGCGCTCACCCGCCCACCTGCGCCTCTCGCCCCGCCTGACGTTTGAGGACGCGCGGGGAGGCGCTCACCCGCACGCCCCCGGCCCTCGATCCGGCCCGTCCGGCACTTGAGGACGCGCGTGGGGGCGCTCACCCGCCCGCCCCCAGTCCGTCCGGCGTTGGAGAACGCGTGAGGAGCGCTCACCCACCCAACCCCGGCCCCAAGCCCGTCCGGCGCTTGAGGA
>NZ_JAIQLH010000582.1 GCF_020037025.1 Streptomyces huiliensis
CGGCGGCGCCCCGCGTCCGCAGGGCGGTCCCGGCGGCGCGCCGCGTCCGCAGGGCCAGGGCGGCGCTCGCCCGACCCCCGGTGGCATGCCCCGTCCGCAGGCTCCCGGTGGCGCTCCGCGTCCGGGCGCTCCGGCCGGTAACCGCCCGAACCCGGGCATGATGCCGCAGCGTCCCGCCGCGGGTCCGCGTCCGGGTCCCGGCGGCGGTGGCCGTGGTCCCGGTGGCGCGGGTCGTCCCGGCGGTGCCGGTCGTCCCGGCGGCGGCTTCGCCGGCCGTCCGGCCGGTCCCGGCGGCGGCGGTCGTCCCGGTGGCGGCGGCGGCTTC
>NZ_JAIQLH010000583.1 GCF_020037025.1 Streptomyces huiliensis
GCCCGCCGGTGGCGCCCCCACCCCGGGCCCGCGTCCGGGCCCGAAGCCGGCGCCGGCGAAGCCCGCCCCGGTCACCCCGGTGCCCGCCGCGGAGTTCTCCGCCCCGGCTCCGGCCCAGCCCGCCGCCCCGCAGCAGTCCGGCGCCCCGCGTCCGGGTGCTCCCGGCCCGCGCCCCGGCGCGCGTCCGGGCCCGGCGGGTCAGCAGCGTGACGGCGGCCAGGGCCAGCGTGCCCCCCGTCCGGGTCAGGGCGGTGCCCGTCCCGGCGGTCGTCCGGCCGGTCCCCGTCCGGGCAACAACCCCTTCACCTCCGGCGGCTCCACC
>NZ_JAIQLH010000584.1 GCF_020037025.1 Streptomyces huiliensis
CTACACCCTCTGGCAGCGCGAGTTGCTCGGCGACCCCGCCGATCCCACCAGTCGGGCGTCTCGGCAACTCTCCTTTTGGAAAGGCGCGTTGCAGGGCATACCCGACGAGATGGGACTCCCCTTCGACCGGCCGCGCCCGGCCGTCGCCTCCTACCGCGGCGGGACCGTGGACCTGTTCGTCGAGGCCGGCGCGCACGGGGGCCTGGCGGAGCTGGCCCGCCGGCGCGGGGTGACGACGTTCATGGTGTTCCAGGCGGCGCTGGCCGTCCTGCTGGCGAAGATCAGCGGAGGTACGGACATCCCCGTCGGC
>NZ_JAIQLH010000585.1 GCF_020037025.1 Streptomyces huiliensis
CGAAGACGGTCATGGCCACCGTGCGCGGGATCGGCGTGGCCGTCATCACCAGCAGGTGCGGCGGCTGCTTTCCCTTCGAGCGCAGCGCGTCCCGCTGCTCGACGCCGAAGCGGTGCTGCTCGTCGACGACGACCAGGCCCAGGTCATGGAATTGCACCTTGTCCTCGATCAGGGCGTGGGTGCCGATCACGATCCCCGCCTCGCCGGTGGTCAGGTCCAGCAGGGCGCGGCGGCGCGCCGGGGCGCCCATGGAGCCGGTGAGGAGGACGACCTTGGTGCCCTGTTCCGCGCCGCCGAGCAGGCCGCC
>NZ_JAIQLH010000586.1 GCF_020037025.1 Streptomyces huiliensis
CTTCAACACCTGCTGCGACCACAGCACCGGAGCCGCCTTCACCCGGTTCGACGTGAACACCCCCGCCGCAGCCTTCCCCGGCCCCTGATTGACGACCAGCGCCACATCCGGCGCACCACTGTCCTTGATCCCGGCGGCCACCCCGGCCGCCGTGAAGCCCTTCGCCGCCGTCACACTCACGGAGCCACCCCTGTCGTGGAAAGTCCCAGCTCCTCGGCCAGCCCGAGGGCGATGTTCATGCTCTGCACCGCACCACCCGCGGTGCCCTTCGTCAGGTTGTCGATCGCACTCACCGCGATCACGCGG
>NZ_JAIQLH010000587.1 GCF_020037025.1 Streptomyces huiliensis
ACCAGGTGAAGATCCGCGGTTACCGGGTCGAGCCGGGCGAGGCCGAGGCGGCGCTGGCCGGTGCCGCCGGCGTGGCGCGGGCCGCGGTCGTGGTGCGGGACACCGACGCTGGCAAACAGCTCGTGGGCTACGTGGTGCCCGCCGACGCGTCCGCGGGCGTGGACGGCGCGGCGGTGCGCGCCGAGGTCGCGGAGCGGCTGCCGGAGTACCTGGTCCCGGCCGTCGTCATGGTCGTCGGCGACCTGCCGCTGACCGTCAACGGCAAACTTGACAAACGCGCGCTCCCCGCCCCGGAG
>NZ_JAIQLH010000059.1 GCF_020037025.1 Streptomyces huiliensis
GGCGGCCGGAGCGGCCGGGGCCTGCGCGGGCGCGGCGGGGGCCGCGGGCGGCTGCGGGGGAGCGGCCGGGGCGGCGGGAGCCGTACCCCCGGTCACGTCCTGCCGAGCGGCGGGCGAACTCGCGTCCTTGCCCGGCTTGTAGTCGGCGAAGAAGTCCCACCAGGCTCGGTCGACCGAGTTCGGGTCCTGGAGGTACTGCTGGTAGATCTCGTCGACGAGCCACTCATTTGGACCGAACACATCAGCAGGGCTCTTGCCCTGCCCGTCTTGGTCGGTCGAAGTGCTCGAGGTGTTCGGGGACTGTGGCGACACGGCGGCAACCGCCCTCTTCCGCTTCCTAAGGTGGTGGACAGCGGGAATAAAGGCTACGCCTGTCCGCTGCCCTGATGCAGGCCACCGGGGCCAGTCGTCGCGCAAGTCACACTTGGTCCCGCGTTTCAGGGCATGACTTGGCGGGAAACACCCGAGGTTTCGCACTCCCCGACTGTTTCCGACCCCTCCGTGGGTACGCGGAATGGTGCCCCACATCCGGATGAACGTGTGCTTCCGTCTTCGACCCTACGTCAACTCGGATCACGAGGCTCGTCCTGGAAGAGTGACCCGGATCCGGCAGCCCCGCGGGGATTCGGCCACGCCGATGCTGCCGCCGTGCAGGTCGACCGCCCAGCGGGCGATGGCGAGCCCCAGCCCCGTCCCCCCGTCGCTGCCCGGCCCGTGCTGCCCGGAGCCGCCCCGGTTGAACCGCTCGAAGACCCGGTGCCGCTCGGCCGGCGGGATGCCCGGGCCCTCGTCCAGCACCTCCAGGTCCAGCGACTGCGGCCCCTCGCCGCGCCGCGCCCGGACCGTCACGCGGCCGTGCGGGGGGCTGTGCCGGACGGCGTTCTCCACCAGGTTGGCGACGACCTGGTGCAGCCGCTCCGCGTCCGCGTGGGCGGTCAGGTCGGGCGGCGAGACGTCCAGGTGCAGGTGGACGTCCTTGCGGGCGGCCCGCGGCGCGGCGCCGGTGCCGCAGGCGATGCTGGTCTCCTTCAGCACCTGCGCGAGGTACGGCCAGACCTCGAAGCCGCGGGCGTGCAAGGGCACGACACCGTTGTCGAGCCGGGACAGGTCGAGTAACTGCTCCACCAGCCGCCCCAGCCGTTCGGTCTGCTGGAGGGCGGCCCGCATGGTCTCCGGGTCGGCGGCCGAGACGCCGTCCACCACGTTCTCCAGCACCGCGCGCAGCCCGGCGATCGGCGTGCGCAGCTCGTGCGAGACGTTGGCGACCAGCTCCTTGCGGTGGGTGTCCACCGCCTCCAGGTCGGCCGCCATCCGGTTGAAGGCGTGCGCCAGGTCGCCGAACTCGTCCCGCCGCCCGTCCCGCACCCGCCGGGTGTAGTCACCGTGCGCCATCGCCCGGGTGACCTCGGTCATCTCGTCCAGCGGCGCGGTCAGGCCGTGCGCCACGAACTGGGTGATCAGCAGCGAGGCGATGATCGAGAAGACGGTGATCACGCGCAGCCCGGTCGCCGACCGGAACGCGACGAACACCAGGAACGTCGTGATCACCACCGAGCCGACCACCAGCCACCCGAGCGCGGCCTTGACCGACCGGTAGGGGTCCAGCGGGCGCAGCGCCTCCCAGGCCCGGTTCAGCAGACCCGGCCGCGGACAGCCGGTCGTCATCGCGCGCCCGCGCCCCTCGTGCCCGTTCCCGCCGCTCCGGTACCCGCGCCTGCGCCCGTGCCGATGCCCGTGCCCATGCCCGTGCTCATGCCGCCGGAGTCTCCAGCGCGTACCCCACACCGTGCACCGTCCGGATCCGCTCCGCGCCGATCTTCCGGCGCAGCGCCTTGATGTGGCTGTCGACGGTCCGGGTGCCGGAGGCGTCCGCCCAGTCCCACACCTCGGCCAGCAGCTGCTCCCGCGAGAGCACGGCGCGCGGGGTGTTCGCCAGGCAGACCAGCAGGTCGAACTCGGTCGGCGTCAGGTGCACGTCCGCGCCGCGCACCCGCACCCGCCGCTGCGCGTGGTCGATCTCCAGCTCGCCCAGCCGCAGGATCCCGCTGCGCGGGGTGTGCGCGGCGAGCGTCGCCCGCTCCACCCGTCTCAGCAGGACGTGCACCCGGGCCGCCAGCTCGCGCATGGAGAACGGCTTGGTCATGTAGTCGTCCGCGCCGACGCCCAGCCCGACCAGCATGTCGGTCTCGTCGTCGCGCGCGGTGAGCATCAGCACCGGCACCGGGCGCCGGGCCTGTACCCGCCGGCACACCTCCAGGCCGTCGTAGCCCGGCAGCATCACGTCCAGCACCAGCAGGTCCGGCTGCCACGCCTCGGTGGTGTCCACGGCCGCGGGCCCGTCGCCCGCGGTCCGCACCTGGAAGCCCTCGGCCCGCAGCCGCGCCGCGATGGCGTCGGCGATGGTCCGGTCGTCCTCGACGATCAGTACCCGCCGCTGCGCCCCGGCGGAGGCTCCGGCGCCGCTCGGGCCCGTGTGTGTCTGCTCCATGTGCCCCGCCCCTAGCCGTCGTCCCCAGCGTCTTCCGGTGCCGGTCCTCCCACTGTGGCAAGCAGGGTACGGGCAGGTGGCGGGGGACGGCTACGCGGCGAGGACGGCGAGGTGGACGACGTCGGGGACGCCTCGGGCAACGATGATCTCTTCGGTGGTTACCCCGGCGAACCCGGCATTCCGGAGGGCTTCCTCGAACGCGGCGGACGGTTGTGCGGACCACACGGCGAGCACTCCGCCGGGACGGAGCCGGGCGCGGCAGGCGGCGAGGCCGGTGGGGGAGTAGAGGCTCTTGTTGTCGTCGGTGACGGTCCAGTCGGGGCCGTTGTCGATGTCGAGGCAGATCGCGTCGTAGGCGGACGTCCGGTCGGCGGCGGGAGCGTCCAGGTACGCGAGGAGGTCCGCCTCCTCGATCCGCACCCGCGGGTCGGCCAGGGCCGCGCCCGAGACGGCGGACAGCGGGCCCGTGCGGTGCCAGTCGATCACCGCCCGCTCCCGCTCCACGACGGTGATCCGCCCCCAGCGCGGCTCCGCCGCCGCGTGGGCCAGCGAGAAGCCCACGCCCAGCCCGCCGATCAGCACCGCGGGCTCCGGCCGCCCGGGCGGCAGCGCCTTCAGCGCCGCGTCCACCAGCAGCCGCTCGGAGCGGCCGTCCGAGGTGTCCATCAGGAAGCAGCCGTTCGCGATGATCTCGTAGACCGGCGGGGTCCCCTCCTCCGCTTCCGCCGGGCCGCGCCGGCGCAGGACGACCTCTCCGTACGGGCCGTCGCGGCGGTCGAGGGTGGTGGTCACGGGATCGTTCGGGACATACGGGACGGGCACGGGAAACCTCCGGAGACCGTTGATGTTCGACGGACGCACCCGAAGGCTATGAGAAGGCCGGGACGTCGGCGGGCGTGCGCTTGTTCACGGCCCGAAGGCGGGTCGGCGGGCCGCCCGGGCCCGTACTGTTCGTACTGCGGCCCGCCGCCGGGCGGGCCGTCCATGGAACAGGAACGGACCGGAACGGAAACGGAAGGGAGCCCGGCCGAGTGACCGCCGCTGATCCCGCCGACGCCGCCGAGCCGGGCGCGCCCGCGCCGGACGACGGCACCGCCACCGGACGGCGGCCGGAACGCCCGCGGAGACCCCGTTCCCGGTCCGGCGGCTTGCGGCAGATGGTCCCCACCCCCCGGGCCACGCCCTTCACCTTCTGCTACGGCCTCGTCCTGCTCGCGACCGCCGTCTACGCCGAGCTCGGCGACGAGTCCACCGTCAACCAGCTGCTCCGCGACTCCAGTACGGACGCGGCCCACCTGGCCGACCGGCCGCTGGTCGTCCTGTTCGCCAGCGCCCTCTGGATCGCCGGCGGGCTCTGGTCCTTCTTCGGCTGGGCGTTCGCCCCGGTGCTCGGCGCTCTGGAACGGCGCGTGGGCGGGCTGCGTACGGCCGGCGTCTTCCTGCTCGGCCATGTGCTGGCCACCCTGGCCACGGAGCTGCCGGTGGCCGGCGCGGTCGCCGCGGGCCGGCTGCCGGCCGACTCCCTGCACCGGCTCGACTACGGCATCAGCTTCGGCCTGATGGCCTGCCTCGGCGCGCTCGCGAGCCTCCAGCGCCCGCCCTGGAAGTGGGGCCTGCTGGGCGCCGCGTCCCTGATGTGTGCCCAGGACCTGGTCGAGTTCGCCGATCCGCTGGCCAGCTGGGGGCATCCCATCGCCCTGCTGGCGGGGGTCGCGTCCGAGGTGCTACTGCGGGGGGACGTACGGGAGGGGGCGCCGGTGCCGGTGCCGCGGGCTCCCCTCCGGCCCGCGGCGGCCGAGACCGCCGGCGCCGGGACCGACGGGGCTCTGGCCGGTGGCCGTTCGTCGAGCGGCCACGGCACCACCGCCCCGCGAGGCCCGGAAGCCTCAGCGGACGGTTCCGTCCCAGCTCCACTCGCCGACGTGCCCCTCCCCGGGCCGCGCGAGGCGTCCGGTGGCACGGAGCAGGGCCCGGCCGGGCTCGTCCTCCGGCGGGACGGCGGGGAACAGCCGGCCGAGGGCGGGAGCGGCGAGCTCGGCCGGCGGGGTCCAGTCGACGCCCAGGCCGGCGGCGATGTCGTGGGTGTGGACGAGGGTCTCCACCACGCCCATGGCCGCGAAGCCGGGCCCGTCGGAGTGGCCCCAGGGGTGCCAGGCCCGGTCCTCGGGCGTGGCGGCGCGGACGGCGGCGGCGAGGAACGACGCCGCGACGCGGACGCCCTCCAGTCGGGCTGAGACCGGGGCCTGCGGGTCGAGCGAGGCGAACAGGGTGATGTAGCGGTCCCGCGGCTTGGCGGTGAGGAGCCCCGCGTATCCGGTGAGGCCCAGGGCCAGGTGGTCCAGGGTCGCGTGGCAGGACCACTCCAGCCGGCCGGCCGGCCGCGACCAGTCCGCGTCGGGGGCCAGGCCGTCCAGGAAGGCGGTGGCCCGCTCGGCGGTCTCGGTGACCAGGGAGGCCGGGTCGGCGGTCTCGGTGACCAGGGAGGCCCGGTCCAGCGCGATCGCGGTGCTCACGCGCGTCCCTCCGCCCGGACGAACTCCACCAGCCGGCCCCAGCTGTCGCCGCCGTGCCCGGCGTCGACGCCCCGCTGGACCAGGCCCCGGAACAGCTCCGGCAGGCCGGACGCGACCCCCCGCGCCTCGCTGGCGTGGGCGAGGTGCGCGATGGCGGCGAGGTGGACGTCCAGGGTGGCGTCGTCGCCCGGGTAGCTGCGGGCGTCGGCCTGCGGGGCGTAGGTGCTCATGAAGAACTCGACGGCACGCATCCAGCGGCCGGCGACCGCGGTGAAGGCCGCGGCCTTGCCCTCGCCGTCCGTCCCGACGAGCGCCACGCCGTGCGCCCAGCCGGTGAGTGAGGACCACATCAGGCCGAGCAGCGCGGTGTCGTAGAGCGAGGCCAGGGTGACGTCGGTGCCAAGGTCCACCGGGTCGCCGAGGGCGGCGAGCGTCGCGCGGTGCTCGGCGAGGGCCTCGGGGGAGCCGCTGTAGAGGAACATGAAGTCGGGGTTGCCCACGCCGGGCGGGGTGGTCATGATCGCGCCGTCGAGGTAGCGGAAGCCGTGCTTCTCGGCCCAGTCGGCCGCCTCGGCGGCCTGCTCCGGCGTGCCGGAGGTGAGGTTGACGACGGTCCGGCCGGCCAGGTCGCCGGTCAGCGGGTCGAGGACCTCGTGGACGGTGTCGTAGGTGGCCAGGCAGACGACCACCAGGGGGCTCGCCGCCACGGCCGCGGCGGCGTCCGGGGCCTCGGCGGCGCCCTTCTCCACCAGGGCGGCGGCCTTGCCCGCCGTGCGGTTCCAGACGGTCGTGCGGTGGCCGGCCGCCAGGAACGCACCGGCCAGTGCGGTGCCCATCGAACCCAGGCCGAGGACGGTCACCTTCGTGCTCATGGAAAAGTCACCCGTTTCATGCGGAAGTGCTGCGGTGTGAGAACTGATGCGACATCAGCGGAAGTTGTCGCGGTTCGCGCGGAAGTGCTCTCGCGTGACCCCTACGTTTCCACCGCCCGCGCGGCCCCGACAGTGGCAGGGCTGCCCGCCTCCGCAAAATTCCTGCCACTCCTGCCACTAGGCTGGCCGGCATGAGCGCTGGTTCCGTGGCCGTGGCAGTGATCGACGACGACATCCCCTACTGGGACCTGTACGAACTGGGGGTCGTCTGCACGGTCTTCGGCATCCCGCACCCCGACCTCGCCGACCCCTGGTACGACCTCCGGCTGTGTGCCGCCGGCCCCTCCCCGGACCAGCCCCCGCCCGGCCCACTCGGCTTCACCCTGCGCACCCCCTACGGGCTGGAGGGGCTGGAGGGCGCGGACACCGTGATCATCCCGTCGGTCCCCGAGGCGTGCGTCGACGGCGAGCGCGAACTGCCGGACGAGCTCCTCCGCGCGCTCCGACGCGCCGCCGACCGGGGCGCGCGCATGGTCTCCCTGTGCGCCGGAGCCTTCGCCCTGGCCGCCGCCGGGATCCTCGACGGCCGCCGGGCGACGGCCCATTGGATGCACACCGAGGCGCTGGCCCGCCGCCACCCCGAGGTGGAGGTGGACGACTCGGTGCTCTACGTGGACGACGGCTCCGTCCTCACCAGCGCCGGCGTCACGGCGGGGCTCGACCTCTGCCTTCACCTCGTCCGCCGCGACCTGGGCGCCCATGTCGCCAACCAGCTCGCCCGGCGGCTCGTCGTCCCGGCCCACCGCCCCGGCGGGCAGGCCCAGTTCGTGGAGGTCTCCGTCCCGGAGACCGGCGACGACGGCCTGGCGCCCGTCCTCCAGTGGGCGACCGAACGCCTCGACCAGCCCCTCACCGTCGACGACCTGGCCGCCCGCGCCGGCATGAGCCCCCGCACCTTCTTCCGCCGCCTCCAGGCCGCCACCGGCACCACCCCCCTCCAGTGGCTCCTCGCCCAGCGCCTGGCCCGCGCCCAGTCCCTCCTCGAAGCCACCGCCCTCCCCGTGGAGCGCGTCGGCGAACTGAGCGGCCTGGGCACGGCCGCCAACCTGCGCCGCCACTTCACGCTGCACTTCGGCATCACCCCGACGGACTACCGCCGGGCCTTCCCGGGGCACGGCGGGCGGTCCGTTCACGCGGGGCGGACGGCCCGGGCGGGGCGTCGGGTAGGGCACTGAGGGGGTGGGGCCGGGGTGCCCCACCCCGCATCCCCCTGATCGCTCACGGCGAACAAGCGCCCGGGAACATCCCCGCACTCACATGCATTGAGTCTGCATAGCTCAACTTGCCTGCCGAAGGGGAGATCATGGCTTCGCTGTCCGCACCGCTCACCCTGCCCGTGCTGCCGCTCGACGACGAGGTGGTCCTGCCGGGGATGGTCGTCCCCCTGGACCTCACGGACTCCGAGGTCCGCGCCGCCGTCGAGGCCGCGCAGGCCGCCGCCCAAGGTGGGGCCAAGCCGCGCGTGCTGCTCGTCCCACGGGTGGACGGCACCTACGCCGGCACCGGCACCCTCGGCACGGTGGAGCAGGTGGGCCGGCTCTCCGACGGTGATCCGGGCGCCCTCATCCGCGGCGTCCGCCGCGTCCGCATCGGGGCCGGGACGACCGGGCCCGGCGCCGCGCTCTGGGTGGAGGGCACGGCCGTCGAGGAGGTCACGCCCGACCCGCTGCCGGGCGCCGTGACCGAGTTGATGAAGGAGTACAAGGCCCTCGCCACCAGCTGGCTCCGCAAGCGCGGCGCCTGGCAGGTCGTCGACCGCGTCCAGCAGATCGACGACGTCTCGCAGCTCGCCGACAACTCCGGCTACTCGCCCTTCCTCACCGTCGCCCAGCGCGTCGAGCTGCTGGAGACCGCCGACCCGGTCGCGCGGCTGAAGCTCGCCGTGAAGCAGCTCGGCGACCACCTCGCCGAGCAGGACGTCGCCGAGTCCATCGCCAAGGACGTCCAGGAGGGCGTCGACAAGCAGCAGCGCGAGTTCCTGCTCCGCCGCCAGCTGGAGGCCGTCCGCAAGGAACTGGCCGAGCTCAACGGCGAGGCGGACGGCGAGTCCGACGACTACCGCGCCCGGGTGGAGGCCGCCGACCTGCCCGAGAAGGTCCGCGAGGCGGCCCTGAAGGAAGTCGACAAGCTGGAGCGGTCCTCCGACCAGAGCCCCGAGAGCGGCTGGATCCGCACCTGGCTCGACACCGTCCTGGAGCTGCCCTGGACGAAGCGGACGGAGGACGCGTACGACATCCCGGGCGCCCGCGCCGTGCTCGACGCGGACCACGCGGGCCTGGACGACGTCAAGGAGCGGATCACCGAGTACCTGGCGGTGCGCAAGCGGCGCGCCGACCGGGGGCTGGGCGTGGTCGGAGGACGGCGCGGGGGCGCGGTGCTCGCGCTCGTCGGGCCGCCCGGTGTCGGGAAGACGTCCCTCGGCGAGAGCGTCGCGAAGGCCATGGGGCGCGAGTTCGTCCGGGTGGCGCTCGGCGGTGTCCGTGACGAGGCGGAGATCCGCGGCCACCGGCGCACGTACGTCGGCGCGCTCCCCGGCCGCATCGTGCGCGCCATCAAGGAAGCCGGTTCCATGAACCCGGTCGTCCTCCTCGACGAGATCGACAAGGTCGGCTCCGACTTCCGCGGCGACCCCGCCGCGGCCCTCCTGGAGGTCCTCGACCCCGCGCAGAACCACACCTTCCGCGACCACTACCTGGAGGTCGAACTCGACCTCTCCGACGTGGTGTTCCTCGCCACCGCCAACGTCCTGGAGGCTATCCCGCAGCCCCTGCTCGACCGGATGGAGCTCGTCCGCCTCGACGGCTACACCGAGGACGAGAAGGTCGTCATCGCCCGCGACCACCTGCTGCCCCGGCAACTGGAGCGGGCCGGCCTGGAGCCCGGCGAGGTCACGGTGGACGACGCGGCGCTGCGCCGGCTCGCCGGCGAGTACACCCGCGAGGCGGGCGTCCGCACTCTGGAGCGGTACCTGGCGAGGCTGCTCCGCAAGGTCGCGGCGCGGCACGAACTCGGCGAGTCCGAGCTGCCCTTCGCCATCGGCGTGGATGAACTCCGTCCGCTCATCGGCCGGCCGCACCACACCCCCGAGTCCGCCCAGGACCCGGCCGAGCGGCGCACCTCCGTCCCGGGCGTGGCCACCGGCCTGGCCGTCACGGGCGCGGGCGGCGACGTCCTCTTTGTCGAGGCGTCCCTCGCCGACCCGGAGACGGGCGGCGCCGGCCTGACCCTCACCGGCCAGCTCGGCGACGTGATGAAGGAGTCCGCGCAGATCGCGCTCTCCTTCCTCCGCTCGCACGGCGCCGAACTGGAGCTTCCGGTCGGCGACTTCAAGGAGCGCGGCGTCCACCTGCACGTCCCGGCGGGCGCCGTCCCCAAGGACGGCCCGAGCGCCGGCATCACGATGACGACGGCCCTGGCGTCCCTGCTCTCCGGCCGCCGGGTCCGCCCGGACGTCGCGATGACCGGCGAGGTGTCGCTGACCGGGCGCGTCCTGCCGATCGGCGGCGTCAAGCAGAAGCTGCTGGCCGCGCACCGGGCGGGGGTCACCACCGTCGTCATCCCCAAGCGCAACGAGCCCGACCTGGACGACGTCCCGGCCGAGGTCCTGGAAAAGCTGGACGTGCACGCGGTCTCGGACGTGCGGCAGGTGCTGGAACTGGCCCTCGAACCGGCGACGGCCGCCGTCGAGGGCGGAGTGCCGGTGGCCGCGTAACCGGCTCGCGAACGAAAACTGACGGACCGTCGGATCGTGGGAATGCCGCGATCCGGCGGTCCGTTGTCGAATGTGTGACTGACTTTGACGCGCGCCTCACCCGCCCCGCCGGCATCCGCTCCCTCCGCCTCGGTGACACCAAGGTCACCTACGTGCCCGACGGCCTGGTCCAGCTGTCGCCGCGCGGCTGGCTGCCCGCCACGACGGACGAGGTGTGGGCCGCCCACCCCGAGTACCTCGACGCCGACGGCTACCTCGTGGGCGGTGTCGGCGGCCTGCTGGTGGAACACGGCGACCGCGCCCTGCTGATCGATGCCGGCTTCGGCCCCGTCGCGGTGCCGGCCGTGCCCGGCAGGCCCATCGGACGGATCGAGGGCGGCACGCTCTTCGACCACCTCACCGCCCTCGGGCGCCCGCCGGCCACCCTGGAGGCGGTCGCCATCACCCACCTCCACGGCGACCACGTCGGCTGGTCACCGCGGCTGGCCGCCGCCGGTGTGACCCACCTGGTCGCCGAGCCGGAGTGGAAGCAGCGCCACCTCGCCGCCGAGCACGGCGTGCCCGCGGAGGCGCTGACCGCCATGGCCTCCGACCTGCGCACGGTCACCGACGGCGAGGAGATCTTCCCGGGCGTCCGCGCCCACTTCACCCCCGGCCACACGGTCGGCCACGCCGCCTACGTCATCACCGGCGGCGGCCGCCGCCTGGTCGCCTTCGGCGACGCGATGCACTCCCCGCTCCAGGTCGCCCACCCCGACTGGTCCGCCGTCGTCGACCACGACCCCGCCCAGTCCGCGGTCTTCCGCCGCGACCTCGTCACCCAGCTCTCCGAGCCCGACACCCTCGGCTTCGGCATCCACTTCGCCGACGTCCCCTTCGGCCGCGCCCGCCGGACGGCGGACGGCGGGGTGGCGTGGGAGGCGGTGGACGAGTGAGGTGAGGAACGCGTCCCCTGCGCTCCCTGCCTCACCCACCGGCCACCGCGGACCGGGCCTCCTCGTAGACGGCCAGGCAGACGTCCATGGCATCCCGCCACCCCGGATCATCGCGATCGAGACCGTTGGCCGCGGCCGGCGCCGCACGGTAGCGGGCGGCCAGGAGCGGCCGGCGCTCGATCTCGACCTCGGTGGCCCACTTCTCCTGGAAGAACCGGATCGGCTGGAACGAGCCGTCCTGCGTGGCCGCGGTGAAGGCCGCGTCCCGGTCGGCCAGGAACTCGGCCATGCGGGACGGAGCCACCCGCGCGAGCGCCGCGCGGAGCGCGGGGAAGGTCGTGTCCGGCCGTGGGACGAGCGCGGGTGGCGGCCGTTCGTCGCGCCCTGCGGGCATGGGCCCTCCGTCTGTTGGGCGTGGAGGGGGAGGATAGCGCCCGCGCGGAGGTGGGGAACGGTCCTGGCGGACGAGTGACGCGCTCGTCATCGGCGGCGTTGTGCAGCGTGACCGTCCGCGCCGCGCGGCGGCGGAGGGAAGGACGGTGAGCGGTGACCGCCGAGCCGAGTCTGGACACGCTGTTCGCGTGGCTGGAGAGCCTGCCCGTACCCGAGGGCTGGAAGGTGGAGATCGTCCAAGGAGGCGTCTCCTTCTGGCCGCAGCGGGACAACCACTGGGACCTCACCGCCAATGTCATCGATCAACTCCGCAGGGGATTCCCCCGCCGACGGCTGCGGTCGGACGTCCGCATCGACTTTCCCGGCCACCTGAACGGCTTCGCGGCGGACGTCGTCCTCCTGAAGGAGGACGCGGAGAAGAACGCCAAGGGCCGCTGGAAGTACCAGGACGTCGCGTTCGTCGCCGAGGTGATCTCCAAGGACACCGCGCGGAACGACTACGGGCCCAAGAAGGACGCCTACGCGGCGGCCGGAGTTCCCGTGCTCCTCATCGTCGACCCGTACACGGGGCTCTGCCACGTCTACCGGGACCCGAAGGACGGGGCGTACCGCCTGGAGCCGGCCGTGAAGTTCGGCGAGTCGGTCGATCTGACAAACACGGTCGTCGGACTCGCCCTCGACACGGCGGAGTTCGCCTTCGAGTGAGCCGCCGGGCCCCCTCAGCCCGTCGTCCGTGCCAGGAACAGTCCGGTCGTCACCGTCAGGTCGACGTGCCCGCCGTGGGTGCCGACGATGCGGGCGACCTCGGTGAGCAGCCGGCGGCGGGTGTCGGGCGGCTGGACGCGGTAGAAGGACAGGGAGGTCAGGAGGGCGGTGAAGTCGGTGGTGGTGGGGGTGTGGGACGTGGTGTAGACGCGGTGGGCGGGGTCGGTGAAGCCGGGGTCCGTGCGGAGTCTCGTCGCCACCCAGGCGTACTCGCCGTGGTCCGGCTCGCTCGGCGGCTCGTCGAAGAGCGAGTGCGAGGGACGCTCGGGCAGGAACCGGTCGTGGACGGCAGTCAGTTCGTGCCGGAGGGGCTCGTCGGTGACGTACCAGTCGTTCCGGAAGATCGCGAGCGTGCCGCCGGGGCGGAGCGCGGAACGGGCGCGTGACCAGCCGGTCTCCGGGTCGATCCAGTGCCACGCCTGGGCCGAGAACAGCAGCCCGAAGCGGCGGCCGGCGGGGTCCCAGGTCTCGAACTCGCCCTCCTCCACGATGATCCCGGGGTCGCCGGCGCAGTGCCGGGCCAGAGCCGCGGCCATCCGCGGGTCAGGCTCGACCGCCGTCACCCGCACCCCGTGCGCGGCGAACGCCAGGGTCGCCTTCCCGGTGCCCGCGCCGACCTCCAGCGCTTCCAGCGCCTCCACGCGGCCGTCCGCGCCGCGCCGCGCGTAGTCCAGGACGTCCGTGAACAGCCGGTCGGGGTACGCGGGCCGGCCCGCGTCGTACTCCTCGACGGCCTCGCCGAAGACCTTCCGAAGGGTGCGGTCCACATCGCTGCGTGCCATGGCGGCACTTTACGGGGTCGGGGCTAAGGGGCGTGTCAGGGACGGTGGTTGTCTCCTGGGTACCGTGGTACCCGAGTGCGTGGTGCGGCGTCCGTCGCTGGGCCGCGCCCCGGCCGTGTGAGGAGCGTGTGCGTGTGAAGTACCGCAGACTGGGCGAAGCCGGCCCTGAGGTCTCGGCCGTGGGGCTCGGCTGCATGGGCATGTCGGTCGCCTACGGGACCCCCGACGACGCCGAGTCGCTCCGCACTCTCGACCACGCCCTCGATCTGGGCGTCACGCTGCTGGACACGGCGGACGCCTACGGGTGCGGCGCCAACGAGGAGCTGCTGGGCCGGTGGCTGCGGCGCCGCGGCGCGGAGGACCGGGAACGCCTCGTGCTCGCCACGAAGTTCGGGCTCCGGCACGATCCGGCGACCGGCCGCGTCGACGCCGTGGACACCTCGGCGGCGTACGTCCGCACCGCCTGCGACGCGTCGCTGCGCCGGCTGGGCACCGACCGGATCGACCTCTACTACGCCCACCGCCGCGACCCGGCGACGCCGGTGGAGGAGACCGTCGGCGCCCTGGCGGAGCTGGTGGCGGCGGGCAAGGTGCGCTGGATCGGGCTGAGCGAGGTCGGCCCGGAGACCCTGCGCCGGGCGCACGCCGTCCACCCCGTGAGCGCGGTGCAGATGGAGTACTCGCTGTTCACCCGCGACGCCGTGGAGGACGGGCTGCTGGACGTCTGCCGCGAGCTGGGCATCGCCGTAGTGGCCTACTCGCCGCTCGGCCGCGGCATGCTCACCGGCACCCTGGCGTCGCGCGACGACCTGGCCGAACACGACAACCGCAGGCGCTGGCCGCGCTTCTCGGACGAGAACTTCGGTCCCAACCTGGCGCTGGTCGAGGCGGTGCGGCGGGTCGCCGCGGAGATCGGCTGCACGCCCGGGCAGGCGGCGCTCGCCTGGCTGCTCGGCCGGGGCGACGACGTCGTGCCCATCCCCGGCACGAAGAAGCGGCGCTATCTCGCGGAGAACGCCGCCGCCGCGGACCTCGTCCTCACCGCCGCGCAGACCGCCCTCCTCGACCGGGCCGTGCCACCGGCGGCGGTCGCCGGGGGACGTTACCCGGAGCAGGCGCTGCGGCGGCTGGGGCACTGAGGGGCCCGCTACCCACGGCCCGGAGCCGCGGCCTCCAGTTCGTCGACCGTGCCCGACATGACGGTCCTGACGTGCCGGGTGAGGTGCTCCAGCGGCCAGTCCCACCAGGCGACATCGAGCAGCCGGGCGATGTCCTCGGGCGCGTACCGGTAGCGGATGACCCTGGCCGGGTTGCCGCCGACGACCGCGTAGTCCGGGACGTCGTCCACGACGACCGACCCGGAGGCGATGATCGCCCCGTGCCCGATGCGGACGCCGGGCATCACCAGCGAGCGGTAGCCGAACCACACGTCGTGCCCCACCACGGTGTCGCCCCGGCCGGGCAGCCCGGTGATCAGGTCGAAGTGCTCGGACCACGAGCCGCCCATGATGGGGAAGGGGAACGTCGAGGGGCCGTCCATCCGGTGGTTGGCCCCGTTCATCACGAACCGCGTGCCCTCGCCCAGGGCGCAGAACCTGCCGATCACCAGCCTCTCCGGGCCGTAGTGGTACAGCACGTTCCGGGTCTCGAAGGCCGTCGGGTCGTCCGGGTCGTCGTAGTACGAGAACTCCCCGACCTCGATCAACGGCGAGGTCACCAGCGGCTTCAGCAGCACCACCCGCGACTGGCCGGGCATCGGGTGGAGCACGGTGGGATCTGCGGGAACGTCGGGCATGGCGGGTCATCCCTCTCACATACGGCGGACCGGACCGCCTCATGGTCACAAACGTCGGCAGGGTGGGGGCGGCGCTACGCGTGCGCGAGGGGCGCGGCGGGGGCGGCCCGCGCCGCTCGGGCGTCCTCGGGGCGGGCCGGTGCCCTATGTTCACGGTCATGGCAGGTGAGCAGGGCGCGGCGCCCGTCGATCCGACCAGGCCGGTCTACGTCTACATGCAGGTCGCGGACCACATCGCCGCCCGTGTCGGCGCGGGTGAACTCCCGCCGGGGGCGCGGCTCCCCGGGGAACGCGACCTGGCGGAGGAGTACGGCGTCGCCGTCGGGTCCGTGCGGCGGGCCGTGCGGGAGCTGCGCGAGCGGGGGCTGTTGGTGACGTTGCCCGCCAAGGGGACGTTCGTGGTCCGCCCGGAGGGATGAGGCCGCACGGAGGGATGAGGCCGCACGGAGGGATGAGGCCGCTCGGGCGGGCGGTGTCCGCGGGGCGTCGCGGGACTGTGAGAACTGCGTCACAGCATCTCGGATCCCTTTCACGGAACCGGTGCCTCCGCGCGAGAGTGAGCGGGCCCGGCGGACGCCGGGCGTACGCCGTGGCCGCGGCGGCCGACAGCGGGCCGCCGGGCCGGAAAGCAGAGGTTCCCTTGTCGCGTTCGCGATCCACAGCCCGTCTGGTCACCGTCGCCGCCTGCGGCGCGGTGCTGGCGTCCGTCGTCGCGCCCGCCGCGGTGGCGGCGCAGCAGGGCGCGGCCGCTCGCCCGGCCGTCGTGTTCGGCAAGATCCAGTACGACAGCCCGGGGCGCGACGACCGCTCGAACCGCAGCCTGAACGCCGAGTGGGTCACCGTCACCAACACCGGCAAGAAGGCCGTGGACCTCAGCCGCTGGACGCTCACCGACAACGAGCGCCACACCTACCGCTTCGGCAAACTGCGCCTCGCCGCCCACGCCTCCGTCCGCGTGCACACCGGCTCCGGCCGCGACTCCGCCGCCGACGTGTACCAGAACCAGCGCACCTACGTCTGGAACAACGACCGCGACAAAGCCACCCTGCGGGACGCCGGCGGCCGCGTCGTCGCCACTGCCGCCTGGGGCCGTCGCTGACCGACGCGCGTGCGCGAGCACACCGCCGGCTCCGGGTTCCGGAGCCGGCGGGCGCGCTCAGCCCTCGACGGCCATCCGCACGCCGAGCGCCACCAGCACCCCGCCCGAGACCTGTTCCAGCCGCCTGCGCACCCGCTCCCGCGCGATCACCGCCCGCATCCGGCCGACGAACCACACGTACAGCCCGTAGTACCCCACCTCGAACACCGCCCAGATCGCCGCCAGCACCACCATCGCCGGCAGGTGCGGCACCCCGTCCGGGACGAACTGCGGCAGGAACGACATCGCGAACACCGCCGCCTTCGGGTTCGCCAGGTTGCACAGCAGGCCCGCCCGGTACGCGGACCAGCCGGAACGTTTCTCCGACGGCTGCGGCGCGCCCGTCTCCTCCGCGCCCTCCATCGCCGTACCGCGACCACGGCCCCGCCTCGCCTCCAGCAGCGCCCTGACCCCGAACGTCACCAGCACCCCGGCCCCGACGATCCGCATCACGTCGTACGCCACCTCGGACGCCGCCAGCAGCGCCGTCAGTCCGCACGCGGCGGCCACGCCCCAGACGAAGACCCCGGTCTCGTTCCCGAGCACCGTCAGGAACCCCGCCCGCCTGCTGCGCAACGACTGCCGGATGATCAGCATCGTGCCGGGTCCGGGGGAGGCGGCGATCAGCAGGCAGGCCCCGAGGAAGGGCAGGAGCGTGGTGAGCATGGGGTCATTGTGCGGGAGGGGTCAGGGCGGGTGCCAGGGAATAGCGGCCGGCACCGGCCGTCCGGTCGCCGTAGTCGGGCCGGTCGCCGCATCCGGGCGGCGGGCCGAATCCGGGCCGCGCGCCGTCCGCCCCCGGGGCCTCCAGCCCCGACCGGTCGATCATCTCCTGCAACAGCTCCAGCGCCGCGCCTAGTTCGGCCATCGTCCCCCGGATCCGGTCGCGTTCCGCCAGCACCTCCTCCGCCAGCGGTGAGCAGTCGGGCAGCACCAGCGCCTCGTCCCCGGCCGTGCACGGCAGCACCGCCGCGATGGTGGCCGTACCCAACCCCGCCGCCAGCAGGGTGCGGACGTCGCGGACGGTCCGGACGGCGTCCTCGCCGTACTCGCGGTAGCCGCTCGGCCGGCGCTCCGGACGCAGCAGGCCCTGCTCCTCGTAGTAGCGCAGGGCCCGCGGGCTGACGCCCGAACGCCGTGCCAGTTCTCCGATGCGCAATGCGGCTCCCCACTCGGCGAGTTGACTCTCACGTCGACGTCAGGGTTTAGCTTCGCGGCATGGCGATTCATTCCCCCGGTCAAGTCCCCGGTCGAGTCCCCGATCCCGTCCTCGACCACTCCGACACCACCTCCCACACCACCTCCCACACCACCCCCGTCACCGTCCTCGGCATGGGCCCCATGGGCCGCGCCCTCGCCGGCGCGCTGCTCGCCGCCGGCCACCCCGTGACCGTCTGGAACCGCACCCCCGGCCGCGCCGGCGAGCTCGTCGGACGCGGCGCCGTGGAAGCCGAGTCGGCCCGGTCGGCGATCGCCGCGTCCCCCCTCGTCATCGTGTGCGTGATCGACTACGCCGCGGTGGACGCGATCGTCCGCCCGGCCGCCGACGCGCTGCGCGGCCGGACGCTGGTCAACCTCACCGCCGACTCGCCCGACCGGGCCCGGGCCACCGCCGCCTGGGCCGCCGAGCACGGCGTCGGCTACCTGGACGGATCCATCCTGACGCCCGCGACGTCGATCGGCACCGACGCCGCCACCCTCATCTACAGCGGACCGGAGGAGGAGTTCGCCGCGCACCGGGCCGCCCTGGCCGCCCTCGGCGGCCGCTCCGACCACCTCGGCACCGACCCCGGCCGTGCCGCCGCGTTCGACGTCGCGGTGCTGGACTTCGCCTGGACGGCGGTGAGCGGCTACCTCCACGGCCTGGCCCTGGCCCGGGCCGAAGGCATCACGGCCGCGCAACTCCTGCCGTACTCCCAGGGCATCGTGTCGCTGCTGGGCCACATCGTGCCGCTGTACGCGGAGCGGGCCGACACGGACAACCACGCGGGCGACGTCTCGAACGTCACCTCCATCGCGGCCGGCATCGAACACGTCCTCCACGCCTCGGCCGCGCGCGGACTGGACACCGGCGTCCTGGACGCGGCCCTCGCCGTCGCCCGCCGGGCGATCGCCGAGGGGCACGGCCGGGACGACTTCTCGCGCGTCGTGGACACCGTGCGCAAGGGCTGAACCGGTCCCGGGAACCGCGCTTTTCCCCCGGAAGGATGGGTTCCGGTGACAGAAAGGCGGCGGACGGCTCGGCTCCGCCTTAGGAACGTCCCGTTCCGCCCCGCTCCGGCCCTTCCCCCGGACCGGCCGAAAAGTGCCCGCGGAATACCCCTCCCCATTGTCCGGCCGTCCGGCTGCCGCTTGCATGTCCCTGCCTTGCAGCAGTTCGACGTCAGCGGTTCGACCACCCGGCAAGTACGGAGGGGGAGACCTTGCGCAGTCCCGGAGCACGTTCAGGCAGAGCGAGAAGATCGAGGAAAAGCAGAGCACAGAGCGGCATATCGGGTGCGGCGGCGCTGATCGGCGCCGCCGCACTCGTCGTCTCGGCGGTCCCCGCCCACGCCGACCCGGGGAAGCCCGCGGACGGCCCCGGCCAGGTGATCCCGGCGGGCAAGACCGCGACGCCGGCCCTGGTCCGGGGCATCCGGGAGCCGGTCAAGGCCACCGGCAGCCCGGCCGACGCGGCCCGCGGCCACCTCGCGGAGAAGAAGGGCCGCTACCGCATCGCCGACCCCGGCCGTGACCTGCGGCCGGTGCAGACCCTGAGCTCGGGGACGGCCGAGACGGTACGGCTCCAGCAGCGGCACCGGGGCGTGGAGGTCCTGGGCGGCCAGTACGTCGTGCGGATGGAGCACAAGGACGGCAAACGCGTCGTCACCGGCACCTCCGGCAAGTACTTCACGGGGCTGAAGACCGCCACCACCCCCGAGGTCGACGCCGAACTCGCCGTCGAACGGGCCGTCGGCGCCACCGAGGACCGGCTCGCCGGGAAACGGGCGGCTGCCGGACCCCGCAAGGGCGCGGACGACCGGGAAGACGCGGACAAGGCGCCCGCCCTCACCGGCACCGCCCGCGGCCTGGTCGTCCTGCCCAAGGGCGAGGGCGTCCTCACCCAGCACGTCACCGTCCGCGGCGCCGACCCGGCCACCGGCCGGCCGGTGCTGGAGGAGGTGTACGTCGACGCGAAGTCCGGCTACCCGGTCCTCCAGTACAGCGCCATCAAGACGTTCGGCCCGCAGGGTACCCCCGCCGGAAAGCCCGCCGCCGCGAACGGGACCCGCACCGCCGCACGGCACGGCCTGGCGGCCGACGGGCCCCAGGACGGCACCGCCGGCACCGGCGTCCGGCTCGACGGCAAGTCCGTCGACCTCCAGGTGTTCAAGGACGCGGAGCGCAACGAGTACGTCATGCGCGACCTGTCCCGGATGCGCGACAGCACCAAGAACGAGCTCTCCACTTGGGACGCCCGCGGCAAGTCCGTCGACGAGACCTCCGGCACCTGGCCCGAGGGCGTCAAGGAGTTCGGCTCGGCCGGACCGGCGTTCGGCAAGGAGGCCACCGAGGCCGGCGCGGTCGACGCGCACTGGGCCGCGGGCAAGGTCTACGACTACTACCGGACCGTGCACGGCCGGAACAGCCTCAACGGCCGCGGCATGGCCATCAAGTCCCTGGTGGGCGTGAGCTACTGGGGCATGCCGTACGTCAACGCCTTCTGGGACGGCACCAAGATGGTGTACGGCAACGGCGACGCCGAATACCGGCCGCTCTCCGCCGGCCTGGACGTCGTCGGCCACGAGATGACCCACGGCGTCGTCGAGAACTCCGCGAACCTGGTCTACGCCGGCCAGTCGGGCGCCATGAACGAGGCCATCGCCGACTACTTCGGCAACGCCATCAAGAACGACACCCACGGCATCGCCATGGACGACCCCGACTCGGGTCTGCTGGGCGAGTCGCTGTGCCGCACCAAGTCGCCGCGCGCCTGCGCGTTCCGCGACCTGAACGACGGGAGGACCACCTCCAAGTCCTTCCTCGGCGTGGGCTTCGGCACCGACAACGGCGGTGTCCACCTCAACTCGACGATCTTCTCCGGCGCCCTGTGGGACATCCGGCAGGACCTGGACAAGACGCTCGCCGACAAGCTCGTCTACAAGGCGCTGACCGAGTACATCACCCCGCTGGACGGCTTCACCGAGGGTCGCAACGCGGTGCTCGCCGCGGCGAAGGACCTCAAGCTCACCGACGCCCAACTGCGGACGGTCGAGCGCTCGTTCAACGCCCACGGCATCGTCCCCGGCTGGGAGCTCGCCATGGGCGTGGACTCCGACCAGCTGCTGGGCAAGGTCAACACCAACGAGAGCCGCGCGGGCGCGGGCGGCGGCTGGTGGGCCGCGTCCAAGTCCAACGACGACGGCACCGAGGCGTACTCCGTCTGGGCCGGCCGCACGGACGGCACCGGCACGCCCAAGCTGATCAGCCCCAACGACGGCCGCTTCCACGTCGACCCGGTCACCGACGGCAAGACGGTGGTGTGGATGGCGTACAAGGGCCGGAGCGTCGATCTCCTGTCCCGGTCGCTGGCCGGCGGGCCGATCAAGGTGCTTCACCACAACCGGTACCGCTTCACCTCGCTGGCGGTCGAGGGCAAGACGGTGGTCTTCGAGGAGCACGGCCGGCGCGGCTACACCGCGGCGATGTACATGAGGCTGGGCCAGGACGACGAACCGGTCCGCATCCCGCCCTCCGAGGGCACCGGCCGCTTCAACCGGACCAGTCACCCCTCGCTGCGCGACGGCCGGATCGCCTTCGCCGACACGCACCGCGTCGACCAGGTGTACCGGAACGAGCTCGGGATCATCGACGTCGCGAGCGGCACCCGGACGGCGGTCAAACCGGCCGACGTCCAGCCCACGGTCAACGCCACGGCGATCACCGGCAAGCACGTCTTCTGGCTGAGCATGGCGGAGTACGGGACCGGTCTGACCGCGGTGCGCCGCGCGGATCTGGACGGCGGGAACATCGTCGACATCAGCCCCGCGGCGGGCAAGGACGCGCTGGCCGGCGTGCTGCTCACGGCCACCGACGAGGCGGTGACCGTCCTGGCGCAGACCCCGGACACCGAGTACCGCAACGAGACGCTGTCCAAGCTGTGGCAGTTCTCGCCGGACGGCGCCCGCAAGGGCCGGGTCTCCTGCAACCGCGGTGAGCAGCTGGGCGGCGCGGCGGACACCGGCACCCGCGTGGTGTGGAACGACGCGACGACCGGCTACACCGATCTGGTGACCCGGCACCGCCCGGCCGGCAGCTGCGGCTGAGGTTCTGACGGTTCGCGCGCTCACGACCGTGCCCCCGGCGCCGATGTGCCGGGGGCACGGCCTCGCCCGCGGGCGCCTATGCCCGCAGGGGCTTCGCCCGCGGCGGCCTCAGCCGTTGGCCAGTGCCTGGAGGCGGGTCAGCGAGCCGTTGAAGCGGTCGTGGTCGCCCACGACCGGCCCGGTGTCGGTGTACTGCCAGAAGGTGTGGAAGCTCCAGCCGGACGGGAGCGTCCCGGGGGAGTCGGCGTACCGCGGGATCCACAGCGGGTTGACGGTCCCGAAGCCCGCGTAGTCGCCGGTGCACCGCTGCCACCAGCCCGTGGAGGTGTAGATGACGGCGTCGCGGCCGGTGCGCTGCCGGTAGGCGCGGAAGAAGTCGCCGATCCAGTCGACGAGGGCGGCGCCGGCCATGCCGTAGCAGACGTCGCCGTAGGGGTTGTACTCCATGTCGAGCACGCCCGGCAGCGTCTTGCCGTCGGCGGACCAGCCGCCGCCGTGGTCGGCGAAGTAGTTCGCCTGGGCGGTGCCGTCGGAGTGGTCGGGCAGCGCGAAGTGGTACGCGCCGCGGAGCATGCCGGCGTTGTAGGAGCCGTTGTACTGCTGGGTGAAGTACGGGTTGGTGTAGCCGGTGCCCTCGGTGGCCTTGACGTAGGCGAAGCGGACGCCGGAACCCCGGAGGGTGCTCCAGGCCACGTTGCCGTTGTGGCTGCTGACGTCCACGCCCTCGACGGACGCGGTCAGCCGCGGCGGTTCGCCGCCGGCCCCGCCGCCTTCGTGGAGGCGGACGGTGGAGCCCATCCAGTCGCGGTCCGGATGGCCCGGGCGGGGCGGCGCGAAGCCGTCACCGCCGGCGCGGGCGGTGCCGGGGAGGGCGGCGAGCAGGGCGAGTACGGAGAGGAGGGCGGTCAGCAGGGTGCGGAGAGCCGCCCGGGTGTGGGGGGTGGTGGGGGAGGGGAGTGCGGACATGCTGCCTCCGGGACCTCGGTGGGGGGAGGAGGAACCGATCGGTACGCGCATGATTGGCGCGGCCATGACATGAGTGGGGTCACTCGACAAGCTACGCGGGTAGCTCCGCCGGGCGGTAGGCCCCCGGGTTGCCGTCGTTGGTCTAATCCTGCGAAATACTGGCGGAGCTGCGGCGACCTGCCGCGACCCGGGCAAAGTTTCACGTACTGGAAAGCCGGAGAGGGCCCCACGTGCACCAGACCACCACGCCGCCTCCCGAGGAGGGCGGCACGGACCAGCGCACCGCCAGTGGTGAGGACCACCCGTTCCTCGCCCTGGAACGCGAGCTCTCCGTGTTCCTGCGCCGCGCCCGCGCCTCCTCGGGGGAGATGGCGCGCGAGGTCCACCCGGAGCTCGAACCGGCCGCCTACGGCCTGCTCGTCCGGCTGGCCGACGCCGGCCGCCAGCGCGCCACCGACCTCGCCGCCTACTTCGGCGTCGGCAAGGCCACCATGAGCCGCCAGCTGCGCGCCCTCGGCGAACTCGGCCTGGTCACCCGCACCCCCGACCCGGCGGACGGCCGCGCGTCGCTGGTCGCCCTCACCGAGGAGGGGCACGCCCGCTTCAGCCGCGTCCGCGACGCCCGCCGGGGCCAGTACATGCGCAAACTCGCCGACTGGGACCGCGGCGAGATCGGCGAACTGGCCCGCCTGCTGCACCGGCTCAACACCACGCTGGGCGGCTGACGGGCTCCCTGGGGAGAGCGGATCGTTCATCTGTCTCCCGGTGACGCTGGCGGGGGCGTGACGGCGGACGGCCGTTCCGGACGGATACCCGCCCTGGGCCGTCCACCGCCGGAGAATCACCCGGACCGCCGCGTCCGAACGAGGCTCCGGCCGAACGGGCGTCCGAACCGAACGGGCGCCCCGCCCGAACGGGTCCCGGCCGCGGACGGCACCTGCACCCCCCCCGGCCTCCCTGCCGCCCCCGGCCTCCCTGCCGCCCCCGGTCTCCCGCCCTGCCCCCGGCCGGCTAGAGCTCCGCGTACACCGCCGCCGCGTCGTCGTGCACCTTCCCCCGCCGGAAGAGGCGCCGGTCCGGGTCGGCCAGCTCCGCCGCCCGGACCCGGTCGACCAGGCCCCGTGGGCCGCTCTTCGCCAGCAGCCCGGCGCAGGCGGTCCAGTCGCCCTCGGCGAAGACCTCCACCCAGCGGGCCGCGCCGTCGCTGAGCGCGGCCAGCGCGCGGACCTCCGCGCGCGGCAGCACGCCCGCGACGGCCAGGGCGGCGACGGCCGGGTCGGCGGCGGCCGTGTGGAAGCCGCCCTCCGCGTTCCGGTGGGCGTCCGTCACCGGCCCGAGGGCGGCGAGCCGGGCGATCCGGTCGTCGAGGACGGCGGTCACCGCGCCGTCCGCGCCCTCCACCAGGAGGACGGAGTCCGACAGCACCAGGTACTCCACCCGCCGCTCGTCCCACCGGGCCGCCACCACGGTGGCCTGCGGGGTGCGGCGGTGACCGAGATCACAGTGGTCCCGGTGGGCGTCCGCGGTGCGGGTGATCGCGTCGGTGAGGCACTGGCGGAGCGTCAGCTCGCGCCGGGTGGCGCACAGTTCCAGCAGTGCGCCGCCCAAACGCGCCGTGAACCAGGGAACGCCGTGCTCACACCCGTCGTCCCCGTCCTGCGGCGGCGTCACGCCGTCCAGCAGCGCCAGCGCGCCACCCTGCCCGGAAGCGGGCAGGACCGCCGACACGAAGTCCTCGTTGGGCCGGGCCGGGTCGCCCGGCAGGGTGGCCAGCTCGATGCGCATGGGGCCAGTGTGCACGAGCCCCGATTTCCGCGGCGGTTGACGCGCATCCTTCCGGCGGGCCGGGCGGTTTACCGGGTGGCGGTTGCCGGGGGCGGGCGCGGCGGACACGACGAACGCGGCAGCGGCGGCGTGCGGCCGGTGGACGATCACGGCAACTTCCGGGACGGAACCCCACACCTTCGGGTGTGGCGGACGGATGACCGGCGCCCGCCCCGCCCCCGTGCTGACAAGGTCCACTCAGCGCCAGGGGTGGGCGGGACCCAGACCGGACGAGATCGGATTGTGAGCACCGGTGCGGAAGAAGCGGCTTCGGGGCGGGCGACGGGAGCGACAGACCACGGGGGTGCCGGAAGGCACCGCCCGCGCCCGCAACCGGCTCGTCCTCTCCGTCGCGACCGCCTCTCTGGCGGTCCTCGGCGCGGGCGCGCTGGGCGTCGCGGACGCCTACCGCGACGCCGCGGACACCGCGCGGCTCGTCCCCACGGCCAGGGCCGCGAGCGACGCCGTGCGCCTCGCCCACGAGCTGGCGGACGAGCGCGACGCGGTCACCGAGTACGCGGCGGCCGGCCGCGGCCCCGTACCGGCCGCCCTCGCGGCCCGGCACGGCCGGACGGACCGGCGCCTCGGCGCGTTCCTCACCTCGGCGACGACGCGTGCCGGCCTTCCCGAGGCCGTCCGCACCCGCCTCGACGGCCTGGCCCGCGAGCGGCGCACCGCCCTCACCGGCTCCGCCGACCCGCTGACCGTCTTCCGCACGTACACCTCCACCGTGCAGGCCCTGCACGGCGTCGCCGGTACCCTCGCCGCCCGGCTGCCCGAACGGGCCGGGACGGGCGACGGCGAGGCCGTGGCGCTGCTCGGCCGCGCGGTCGAGGAGGCGTCCGCCACCCGCGGACTGCTCCTGGCCTCCTACGCCGCCTCCGCCGCCCACCGCGAACGGCCCGAACTGGCCGCCGCCGCCCAGCAGACCGACACCCGCGAGCGCGCCGCCCGCGCCGACTTCGCCCAGCTCGCCCCGGCCAAGGCCCGTGACGCCTACGCCCGGGAGATGAGCGGCCCGGACGTCTCCGCCGCCGAGACCCGGCTCCCCGCCCTGGTCGCGGGAGAGCGGGTGCAGGACACCGGGCCGGTACGCGCCCTGCTCGCCACCCGCCTCGACCGGATGCGCGGCGTCGAGTCCGACCTCGCCGCCGCCGAGGCCGCCCACCTGGCGCGGGTGCACGACCGCGACGTGACGGCCTTCCAGGTCCGCGCCGGGCTGGTCGCCCTCTGCTTCGCGGCCGCCCTGCTCGGCGGCGTCCGGGCCACCCGCTCGCTGACCCGCCCGCTGACCGCCCTCCGGCAGGGCGCCCGCCGGGTCTGCGCCGACCCGGGCGCCACCGAGCCGGTCGCCTTCAAGGGCCGGGACGACGAGTTCGCCGAGATCGCCCGCTCGGTCAACGTCCTGCACGGCACGGTCGTCCGGCAGCGCGAGCGCATCGCCCTCCTGGAGGGCGAACGCGCCCGGCTGGACGCCGCCCGCCAGGACCTCGCCGACGAGCGCGACACGCTGCGCGCCCGCGACCGGGACCGCGAGGAGCGCCTCGCCGGCCTCACCGGACGCGCCCACACCACCTGCGCCAGCCTGTCGCTGCGCACCCTCGGCCTCGTCGAACGGCAGCTGACCGTCATCGAGGGCCTGGAGGCCCACGAGGCCGACCCCGACCGTCTCGACGTCCTCTTCAAGCTCGACCACCTCGCCACCCGGATGCGCAGGCACAGCGAGAACCTGCTGGTCCTGGCCGGTTCCGAGCACGTCGGCGGGCACGCGGGGACGGTCTCCCTGCTGGACGTGCTGCGGGCCGCCGTCAGCGAGATCGAGCGGTACGAGCGGGTCCGCATCCACTCGCTCCCGGCCCGCTCCCAGCTCGCCGGCTTCGCCTCGGACGACATCAGCCACCTCGTCGCCGAACTCCTGGAGAACGCCACGGCGTTCTCGCCGCCGGACGTGCCCGTGCAGGTCTGCGGCTGGCTGCTGGAGAACGGCGACGTGATGCTGTCCGTCCAGGACGAGGGCATCGGCATGGCCCCCGACCGCCTGGAGCAGATCAACTCCCTGCTGGCGCAGGCCGATCCGGAGCCCCCCGGCGCCGGTCCCTCGGGCCCCTCGGGTCACGCGGACGACGCCGTGATGGGCCTCGGCCTCTACGTCGTCGCCCGGCTCGCGGCCCGGCACGGCGTCCGCGTCCAGCTGCGCGAGCAGCGGCCCGGCGGTATCACGGCCGTCGTCGTGCTGCCCGCCCGGCTGCTGCCCGCGGAGCCGCCGGCCGCCGCCGACCCGCAGTCCGCGCCCCCGGTGCCCGGCGCCTCGACCGCGCCGCCCGTCCAGCTGCCGGGCGCCGCGGCCGAGGCCAACGCGCACGTCCTGCCCGGGCGTTCGCGGCGGATGGCGGGGTTCGCGCCCCAGCCCGCGGCGTCGGGGCCGCCGGACGACGCGACCATCCAGCTGATCGTCCCCGAGCAGGGTGGCCCCGCCGTTCCCGGCGCCGCCACCGTGCCACCCACGGTGCGCCCGCTGAGCCCGGAGGCCCACCCCGTCATCCCCGCTCAGGCCGGGGGTGGACGGCACGCGCGGCCGGCCGCCCCCGACCCGTACCCCGGGACCGCCGGCGGTGCGGAGGGCCCGGTGACCGGCACCGGATTGCCGAAGCGCACCCCGCGCCAGGTCCCACAGCCCCCGCCGGTCCAGCGGGTGCGCAAGGGCGTGGACGCGGAGGCGCTGCGGGCCCGGCTCGCCGGGTTCCAGCAGGGGGCGCGGGAGGGACGGCGCGACGTCGAGCAGGAGCTCGCGGGACGCGAGGACGACCGGCGCCGGGCTCAGGCGCCGGACGCAGGTGGTGACGTCGGCGATGTCGAGGAGGCACGCGGTTGACTGCATTTTCCCGGGGGGCGACCCCCGTCACCCCCGTCGGCACCCCCGGAATCCCCGGCGGCGTCGCCGGAATCGGCGGTGTCGGCTACGGACTGAGCCACGAGGCCCGCAACCTCCAGTGGCTGCTCACCGACGTCGTCGAGGAGGTACCCGGCGTCCGCTCCGTGGCGGTCGTGTCGTCCGACGGGCTGCTGCTGCTCTCCTCCGACCCGCGGCAGCGGCCGGACGGCGGCGGCCCGGTGGACGGCCCCCGGCACTCCAGCGCCGACCTGGCGACGATCGTCGCGGGGCTGGGCAGCCTGACCACCGGGGCCGCGTCCCTGATGGACGGGGGCCCGGTCAAACAGACCATGGTGGCCATGGAGGAGGGCAGCCTGTTCGTCATGACCATCAGCGACGGTTCGCTGCTGGGCGTCCACACCGCCCCGGACTGCGACATGAGCGTCGTCGCTTACCACATGGCGCTCTTCGTCGGCCGGGCCGGACACGTCCTCACCCCCGAACTCCGGCGCGAACTGCGGCAGTCGGTGGAGGCGGTCAGGTGACCGGCGGCTGCGCCGTCCCCGCCCCGGCCGCCCCGCCTGCCCGGGCCGCCGCGCCCGTCGCCCTCGCGCGCCGCGGCCGGACGGCCCGGGTGCGCCCGTACTCCGCCGCGGGCGGGCGGGCCCCCTGCGGGCACGTCCTCCAGGTGGAGACGTTCGTGCAGACCCACGAGCGGCGGCCCGGCGACGCCGGGACCGCCCGGCTGCTCCCCGAGGCGGGCGCCATCGTCGGCCTCTGCCGCGGCCTGCGGGCCGTCGCCGAGGTCTCCGCGCTGCTGAGGATGCCGCTGGGGGTGGTCCGCGTCCTCCTCGGCGACCTGGCGGACCAGGGAAGAATCCGCGTCTACGGCCCCGGTCACGGCACCGGCAGGCCCGACCGCGCGCTGCTCGAAAGGGTCCAGTGTGGACTTCGCAGGATCTGAGACGGAGACGATAGCGGGCTCCGAACCGGTACGGGAGCGCCCGCAGCACGCCCCGGAGGGCAGGACCAGGGCCCCCGCCGCCACGAAGATCGTCGTCGCGGGCGGCTTCGGCGTGGGCAAGACGACGTTCGTGGGCTCGGTCTCGGAGATCACCCCGCTGCGCACGGAGGCCGTGATGACGGTCGCCGGCGAGGAGGTGGACGACGCCGTCGCCGTCCCGGAGAAGGCCACGACCACCGTCGCCATGGACTTCGGCCGGATCACCCTCGAACCGGACCTGGTCCTCTACCTGTTCGGCACCCCCGGCCAGCAGCGGTTCTGGTTCATGTGGGACGACCTGGTGCGCGGCGCCATCGGGGCCGTGGTCATGTGCGACACCCGCCGGCTGGCGGACTGCTTCCCCGCCCTCGACTACTTCGAGAGCAGCGGACTGCCGTACGTCGTCGCCGTCAACCACTTCGAGGGGACGCCCCGGCACGACGCGGAGGAGGTCCGCGAGGCACTGTCGCTGACCGACCGGGTCCCGATCCTGATCATGGACGCCCGGAAGCGGGACACGGTCGTCGACTCGCTGCTGACCCTCGTCGGCCGCGCCCTCGACGTCACCCCCGACAAGCGCTGACGGCGCGGACGAACGGACCCATGCGACGGATCCTCATAGTCGGCGCCGGCCAGTCCGGCCTCCAGCTGGCCCTCGGCCTCCAGGCCCGGGACTACGACGTCACGCTGCTCTCCAACCGCACCCCGGACGAGATGCGCTCCGGCCGGGTCACCTCCACCCAGGTCATGTTCGGCACCGCCCTGCGGCACGAGCGCGAGCTCGGCCTCGGCTTCTGGGAGGACCGCGCCCCCGCCATCGAGGGACTCGGCCTCTCCGTGGCCGGCCCACCGCTCCCGGCCACGGCCCCGGCGGGCCGGGTCCGGCGCATCGTCGACTGGGTCGGCCGGCTCGACGCACCCGCCCGGTCCGTCGACCAGCGGCTGAAGATGGCCGGCTGGCTGGAGACCTTCGCGGCGCGCGGCGGCAAGCTGGTCCTGCACGGCGCCACCGTCTGCGACCTGGACTTCTTCGCCGGCCGCTACGACCTGGTGCTGGTCGCCGCCGGCAAGGGCGAGCTGGTCTCCCTCTTCGACCGCGACCCCGCCCGCTCCCCGTACGCCGCGCCGCAGCGCTGCCTGGCCCTGGCCTACGTCCACGGCCTGGGCCCGCGCCCCGAACACCCCGAGTACGACGCCGTCCGCTGCACCCTCGTGCCCGGCGTCGGCGAACTGCTCGTCATCCCCGCCCTGACCCTCTCCGGCCGCGCCGACATCCTCTTCTGGGAGGGCCTCCCCGGTGGCCCCCTCGACGTCTTCGGCACCGGCGAGAACCCGGCGGAGCACCTGGCCCGCATGCTCGAACTGATCGAACGCTACGCACCCTGGGAGTACGGCCGCGCCACCCAGGTCGAACTCACCGACCCCCGCGCCACCCTGACCGGCCGCTACACCCCCACCGTCCGCGACCCCGTCGGCCGCCTCCCCTCCGGCGGCCTCGTCCTCGGCATCGGCGACGCGGTCGTGGTCGACGACCCCGTCACCGGTCAGGGCGCCAACTCGGCGGCCAAGTGCGCCGCGGCCTGCCTCGCCGCCATCGTCGAGCGGGGCGACGAACCGTTCGACGAGCCCTGGATGCGCTCGGTCTCCGCCCGCCACTGGTCCACGACGGCGCGGCACGCCACACGCTGGACGAACACGATGCTCGCGCCGCTGCCGCTGCATGCGCAGCGGCTGATCGGGGCGGCTTCCGGCTGTCAGCCTGTCGCCGACCGGTTCGCGAACGGGTACGACGATCCGGCCGATTTCGAGGGGTGGTTCTACGAGGAGGGGCGGGCGGAGGCTTACCTCCGGGAGGTGGGTGGGGGGTGAGGGGGCCCCGGTTCGGGCTGAATCAGCCCGTCCGGCGATTGAGGACAACCGCGCGGAGCGCGGTTTCAGGGGGTCCGGGGGCTTGCCCCCGGGAAACGGCGAAGGGGCGGGGCTGGGGCACCCTCCCCCGGCGCCCCCAGCGCCGCCAACTCCCCATCCGTCAGCCCCGCGAGCAGCCGCTCCACCTCGTCCAACCCCCGCCGAGCCCCCTCCCGCCGCCGATCCCGCCGATCGGCAAGCGTCAGCTGAGCATCCAGAGCGACCCGAGCCCGCCGCGCGACCCCGTCCGCGCGCGCCGCGGAGGAAGCGAGACGGGCCAGGGCGGCCGCCCGCCGCGCCGCCTCCCGCTCCACCTCATGCTGCCGCCGCAAAGCACCCCCCGGATCCGCGGCGAGCAGCAACGAAACGGCGGGCGGCAACCCCCCCACCCCCTCCCGATACTGCTCCCGGGCAAGCACCCCCGCCTCGTCCCGACTCCGAGCCAGCGCGACCCGCGCCGAGGCCACCTCCTCGGCCGCCCGATCGGCCTCCGCCCGCTGCCGCCGCAGCGCCGGCTCCGCCGCCTCGTACTCCGTCGTGGCCGCCTCGATCTGCCGGTAGAGCGTCCGCAGCCGCGTGAGCAGGGCACCGACGGACCGGTCGCCGGAAGGCGGCTCCGGCCCCCCGGGCGGCGGCGCGGCCGCCGACACGAGGGCGGCGGCCAGCGCCAGAGCGCAGAAGCAGCGCACCAGCCGTCCGGACACGGGCTCACCTCCGGGGTGATCGTGCCACGGACCGGTCGTACTTTTAGGGCATCAGGGTCGGAACCGCCCAAGCCGCACACCGTCCGGACGACGCCCCCTCACCCGGACGGCGGCGACCCGTCCCCGGCCGGAGACCGAGGCCGGGACCACGGCCACCGCACCCCCTCGCTCCGCCGCCCCTCCGGATCGTGCACGTACTTCCACCCCCGCGGCAGCCCGAGCCGCCGCGTCACCCCGGCCTGCGCCCGCCGGTAGACCAGGACGGTGGCCGGGCCGCCGGCCGCGTCCGGCACCGGGACCTCGTACGTCTTCGGGGGGTGGCCGGTCGGCCCCAGCAGCACCGGCAGCACCCGCCCGTCCAGGGGCCCGCCCTCGAAGGGCACTTCTTCGCTTCGCACCGTACGAGCGTACGTTCGCTCCGGCGGACCCGCCCCCGCACCGTCAGAGCAGATGCCCCGCCTCCGCCAGCACCGGCCCGAGCCGCCGCACCAGCCGCGTCACCACCCCGTCGGCCGGTTCCAGGGCGAGCGCCGCCCGCGTCACCCGGGCCGTCTGCTCGTCGCTCGCCGCCGTGGTGATCAGCAGGGCCACGAAGTGGTCGACCAGCCAGTCCCGCAGCTCCTCGACGGGCGGCCGCTTCCCCTCGTCCAGCCAGGTCAGCGACGCGCCCTCGACCGCCGCGATCCACGTCCTGACCGTCATCCGCAGCCGCACTCCGGGCTCCCGCACCTGGAGGTGGGCGAGGATGTGCCCGGCGGCGGTGCGGCGCACCTCGTCCACGATCGCCCCGGTCCGCGACGTCTCGACGACGCTGCCGCCCTGGAGCAGCGCGCTGAACCCCGTGGAGTGCCCGTCGACGAAGGCGAGGTAGCGGTCGAGGGCGGCGGCCAGCCGGCCGGTCAGCGGGCCGGTCTGCGGCTCGGCGAAGCAGAGCTCCAGCTCGTCGGCCGCGCTGCGCAGCGCCGCCTCGTACAACTGCGTCTTGCCGCCCGGGAAGTAGCGGTAGACCAGCGGCCGGGACACCTCGGCCGCCGCCGCCACGTCGTCCAGGGAGACGTCCTCGGGCGGTCGTTGGGCGAACAGGCCGAGCGCGGCGGTGATCAGCTGGGCGCGGCGCTGGGCGACGCCCAGCCGGCGGTAGGAAGTCGTTCCGCTGGTCGTTCCGCTGCCGGTCATGCAGGGCAGGTTACGGCAGCCCTCCCGCGGGGACGCGGGCCGCTCAGGCCAGCAGGCCGGAACTGCGCCACAGCCGCCGCCCGGCCCCCCGCAGCACCCCGATCTCCCCGAGGAAGTCGGTCAGCCGCTTGGCGCCGGCCTGCATCACGTCGCGCCGGTGCCCGCTCGCCCGCACCTGGGCGACCGCCTCGCGCCGGTCGAGCCCGACGTTGGTGTAGACGGCCGGGTTGACGAAGGCGACGGAGAAGACGCGGGCCGCCTCCCCGCAGCTGAGCCGGGTGAGCTGGGCCTCCCAGCGCGGGCAGGTCTTCATCTGGCGGCGCAGCTCCTCCCGGGCGTACCGGACATGCCGCGCCTCCTCGACGACGTGGATCCGCGTCACGCCGCGCACCAGCGGCTGCACCCGCTCGTCGGGGAACGTCAGCCGCTGCATGTAGTCGAGGATCTCCTCGCCGAGCAGGGTGCAGGCGAACGAGCCGGGGGTGGTGGAGATCGTCTTCAGGATCCGGGCCAGGTTGTGGTGCAGGGGGGCCACGGGGTACGTGGGGGCGCCGCCGTGCTGGATCATGCGGGCGAACATCTTGGAGTGCCGGCACTCGTCGGCTATCTCGGTCAGCGCGTATCTGACGTGGGCGCTGGTCACCGGCTTGTCGTAGATGTGCCGGACGAGCAGCTGCATCAGGATGATCTCGAACCAGATGCCCAGCGAGGCGAGCGAGGCGGCCTCGTGGCGGGAGAGTTCCATGCGCTGCTCCTCGGACATCCGCCGCCACAGCGGCGTCCCGTAGAGCGAGACGAGCTCCGGGGGCCAGTACCACTTGCCTTCCTCGGGCGGGGCCTCCCAGTCGAGTTCGGTGTCCGGGTCGAAGGAGTGTCTCGCCGAGGACTCCAGCAACCGCTGGGCGATCTGCTCGCGGTCCTTGAGCGGCCCGAGCGCGTCGCGGAGCGCGGATCCGGCCGTGCCGGCCGGCGTCATCGGGTCTGCTGCCATGCCTGATCCCACCTCAATTGCGGGTTACCCGGGGTTACCTGCTTATAAGACTGCGTGTCAGCAAGCCCGTCAAGACCCCCGGGAGCCCCTGCCGTCCCGCGTGACCCGAACCGCCTCCGGCGGATTGACCACCGGTCAAACGAGTGTGAGCCTGCCCACAGCGCGAGCCGCGAGAGACCGGGTGTGAACCGGCAGTGAAGGAGGCGTCCGATGGCGACGCGACAGCTCTACGCGCACGAGCCCGACGAGCCGCTGTGGGAGGTTCCCGCGCACGGCGCCGCCCGCTTCGGCTGGGAGTACGAGGAGGGCCGGGAGCGGCTCCTCGCCCTCTACCGGAAGGGCAAGGACAAGCAGTGGGACGCCGCCAAGCGCATCGACTGGGACCTGGAGGTCGACCCGTACGACCCGCTCGGCGTCCCCGACGAGAACATGCTCGTGTACGGCACCCCGTACTGGGACCGGATGAGCGAGGCCAACCGCCGCGACATGCGCCGCCACTTCGCCGCCTGGCAGTTCAGCCAGTTCCTCCACGGCGAGCAGGGCGCGCTGGTGTGCGCGAGCCGGATCACCGAGTCGGTGCCGGACCTGGACGCCAAGTTCTACTCCGCCACCCAGGCCATGGACGAGGCCCGGCACGTGGAGGTCTACAGCCGCTTCCTGCACGAGAAGATCGGGATGCTCTACCCGGTGAACACCAGCCTTCAGGCACTGCTCGGGGACACCCTGCGCGACTCCCGCTGGGACATGCCCTACCTCGGGATGCAGGTCCTCATCGAGGGGCTCGCCCTCGCCGCGTTCGGCATGCTGCGCGACACCACCGAGAAGCCCCTGCCGAAGCAGATCCTCACCTATGTGATGCAGGACGAGGCCCGGCACGTCGCCTTCGGCCGGCTGGCGCTGCGCGACTACTACGCGGAGCTCACCGACGCCGAGTTGCGCGAGCGCGAGGAGTTCGTGATCGAGGGCTGTTACCTGATGCGGAACCGGCTGCGCGGCGAGGAGGTCCTCACGGACTTCGGCATCCCCATCGCCGACGCGGTGGAGCTGAGCGAACGCTCCGACTACCTGCGGGCCTTCCGGAGGATGCTGTTCAGCCGGATCGTCCCCTGCGTCAAGGACATCGGGCTGTGGGGCGAACGCCTGCAGCGCGCCTACGTCGACCTGGGCGTCCTCGAACTGGGCGACAGCAGCCTGGAGGAGCTCATGGCCCAGGACGAGGAACTCGCCGAGCGACTCGACGCCCGGCGCTTCGCCGCCGAGGAGGCCGCCCGCGTCGCCGAAGTGGCCCGCGTGATCGCGGAGGGCGAAGCGCCGGACGTGAAGGAGGACGGCATTCCGCGAGAAGATGGCGGAGGAAAGCCGGAAGAGTGACCGCCGTACGGTGATTGAGGACGTCTCAGGCGCGTGAGCGCCTGCTTTGTCACTGTTTTGTGAGCGATACCGCATACCGGAACGGCATGCGGTACAAGCACGTCTTCGCGGGCAGGGAACAGACAGGCGTGCGAGGGAGTGGGGATCGTTCATGACGCGGACTACCGGACGGAGGCGGCAGATCGCGGTGGCGGCCGGATCGGGCCTTGCGCTCGTGGCGGTGATACTGGGATCGGTTGCCGTGGCCAACCAGGCATCGGACGACGGCGGCAGCACGCACGTCGCCGCCGACGCCAAGAACCCGGCGGAGAAGGCGCCGAGGGAGCGCGGCAAGGCCGCCGAACCCGACGCGGGCGGGCCGGTGTCGGAGGAGATCTCGCACGACAGCGAGAGCCCGGGCAAGGTCGTGAACATCACCATCGACGACGGCCCGGACCCCGTCTGGACGCCCAAGGTGCTGGATCTGCTGCGGCGGAACGACGTCAAGGCGACGTTCTGCATGATAGGTCCGCGCGCCAAGGAGTATCCGTCCCTGGTCAAGAAGGTCGTCGCGGAGGGGCACCGGCTCTGCGACCACTCCATGGACCACAACACGGCCATGGACAAGCGCCCCGAGTCGTACCAGGCGAGCCAGATCCTCGACGCCCAGAAGCTGATAGAGGAAGCCGCGGGCGACGGCGTGAAGGTGCGCTACTACCGCGCCCCCGGCGGCGCGTTCACGCCGTACAGCCGGAAGGTGGCCGCCGCGCACGGGATGCGGCCGCTCGGCTGGCAGGTCGACAGCCGCGACTGGCAGCGCCCGGGCACGGCCCGCATCGTGGCCAACGTCAAGCGGGAGGTGCCCAACGGCCCGACCATCCTGTTCCACGACGCGGGCGGCGACCGCAGCCAGACCATGGCCGCGATGGAAGAAACGCTTCCGTGGCTGAAGTCGCAGGGGTACGGCTTCGGGTTCCCGAAGATCTGAGGGGCCGGGGGCGCCGGAGCGGCGCCCCCCTCGCGGGGCCGCTCACCGCACGAGCGAAAGGGCCCGCTTCGTCGAAACGAAGCGGGCCCTTTTCTTTGCTGTGCGCTCGGCAGGATTCGAACCTGCAACCTCTTGATCCGTAGTCAAGTGCTCTATCCGTTAAGCTACGAGCGCGGGCTTGCGAGAAATACTTTACACGCCCCACGGACCCCCGATGACCACCTCGGGGGGTGCGCAAAAAAGAAAGTCTGTGACGGTCGCCACTTTCCCTTGCGTTTCTCTCGCGACCGCCCGGAATTCCCGGTCCCGTGGCGCCACCTCAGTCGCGCCGCCCCCGCCCCGGAGCCGGCGCCCCGCCGGCCGGTGGTTCCACGTCGTCCCGCTCCTCCGGCCGGTACTTCCCGATCTTCGGCTCCTCGACGGTCCCGTCCGCGTTGATCTTCGGCAGGGTCTTCTGCGGCGTGGGCAGCAGCGCCTTCTTCGGGTCGAGCGCGCCCTTCCCCGTGACGCCGTAGAGCGCGCTGTAGATGTTGCGCACGGCGGGGCCCGAGGCGCCGGAGCCGGTGCCGCCCTGCGCGATCGTCATCACGACCGCGTAGTCGTCGCTGTAGGTGGCGAACCACGAGGTGGTCTGCTTGCCGTAGACCTCCGCCGTCCCCGTCTTGGCGCGCAGCGGGATCCGGTCCTGCGGCCAGCCGCCGAAGCGCCAGGCGGCCGAGCCGCGGGTGACGACGCCTGCCAGGGCGCGGTCCATCTCGTCGCGGAGCGCCTTGGTCACGGGCAGCTTCCCGCGCACCCGCGGGGCGATCTCCCGCACCTTCTTCCCGTCCGGGCTGATCACCGCCTTGCCGATGGCGGGCGTGTACAGCGTGCCGCCGTTGGCGAGGGCGGCGTAGACGCTCGCCATCTGGACGGGGGTGACGAGGGTGTCGCCCTGGCCGATGGAGTAGTTCACGGAGTCACCGGCGCGCAGCAGGTTGCCGCCGTGGCAGTTGTCGTAGGCGATCCGCTCCGTGTAGCTGCCGTCCTTTTTGCCCTGCTTGCACCAGGCGTCCTTGTTGGCCTCCCAGTACCGCTGCTTCCACCGGCGGTCGGGGACCCGGCCGGGGACCTCGTTCGGCAGGTCGATCCCGGTGGTCTTGCCGAGCCCGTACTGGCGGGCCGTCCGGTAGAACCAGTCCTTGGCGCCGTCCTTCGCCCGCAGCCCGCCCTCCGCGCGCCACTCGTCGTGGGCGAGCCGGTAGAAGACGGTGTCGCAGGACACCTCCAGGGCGCGGCCCAGGGAGATCGGCCCGTGGTTCGCCGACTCGAAGTTCTTGAAGACCTGGCTGCCGATCCGGTACGAGGAGGAGCAGTCGTAGGGCCCCTCGTAGGAGTGGCCCGCGTTGACGGCGGCCGTGGTGGAGACCACCTTGAAGATCGAACCGGGTGCCGACTGGCCCTGGATCGCCCGGTTGAGCAGCGGGTGGTGGGAGTCCTCGCCGGTGAGCTTCCGGTAGTCGGCGGCGGAGATGCCGCCCACCCAGGCGTTCGGGTCGTACGTCGGGGCCGACGCCATGGCCACCACGCGGCCGGTCTTCGCCTCCATCACCACGACCGCGCCGGAGTCCGCCTTGTACCTCTCGCCGGTGTTGCGGTCCCACTCCGTCCGCGCGGCCTTCATGGCCTCGTTCAGCTCGTACTCGGCGACCCGCTGGACGCGCGCGTCGATGCTGGTGACGAGGTTCGAGCCGGGCACGGGCGGGTCGGTCTCGGCGGTGCCGATGACGCGTCCCAGCTTGTCGACCTCGTGCCGCGTCACACCGGCCTTGCCGCGCAGCACGTCGTCGTACCGCCGCTCCAGGCCGGAGCGGCCGATCATGTCCGAGCGCAGGTAGGGCGAGTCGGTGTCCTTCGCCCGGGAGACCTCCTCGTCGGTGACGGGGGAGAGGTAGCCGAGGACCTGCGCGGTGTTGGCGTCGCCGTGGGCGGGGTAGCGGCGCACGGCCGTGGGCTCGGCGGTGATCCCGGGGAAGTCCTCGGCACGCTCCCTGATCTGCAGCGCCTGCCGGGTGGTGGCCTTGTCGGTGATCGGGATCGGCTGGTACGGAGAACCGTTCCAGCACGGCCGCGGCGTCTTCGCGTCACACAGCCGGACCTTCGCCGTGACCTCCTTCGGGTCCATTCCCAGCAGCCCGGCGAGCCGGGTCAGCACCGCCTTGCCGCGGTCCTTCGCCTTCGACAACTCTGTCCGGGACGCGGTGACGACCAGGCGGCTCTCGTTGTCCGCGAGCGGGACGCCGCGCGCGTCGAGGATCGAGCCCCGCACGGCGGGCTGGACGGACCGCTGGACCCGGTTGCCGGTCGCCTCCGCCGCGTACTCGTCCCCCTTGCGGATCTGGAGGTACCAGAGCCGTCCGCCCAGGGTCAGGAGGAGCGAGAAGACGAGGATCTGGACGACGACGAGCCGTATACGGATCCGCTGCGTCCGGCCACCGGTCTCCGGAATGTTGGTCACGCGCCATCCCTCTGCTGTGCCGTCCGCGTGCCTCTGCGTGCCGCGTGAGGGGGCGCGGACGCGCGGCATTCCCCCCACAGGAACCGAACAGTCGTACCTGCGGCAGAGCTTAGGCGACGGCTGCGACGCGGGGGAGGCCGGGACCGGGCCGCGGGGGAGGCCGGGGCCGGGCCGCGGGGAGGCCGGGGCCGGGCCGCGGGGAGGCGACCCCGCGGCTCAGCCGATCCGGGTGATCCGCGACCCGAAGGACGGCTCCTTGAGCGCCGACTTCAGCACCACGGGCACCTTCCGCGCCCCGACGCCCGTCCCCGCCGCCAGCTCGCCGACTACGGTCCCGCTCTTGGCCGTACGGGAGACGGGCCGTCCGCCGGCGCGGAAGGAGACGCGCACCTGCTGCCCCGGGAGTCCGACCACGGTGAGGTCCCGGGCGGCCACGACCGGCGTCCGGCCGCCGAACCCGTCGTCGACGTGTCCGACGACCTGCCCCTTCCGCACGGCGGTGCCGGAGGCGAGGCCCTTGCGCACGGCCGCGATGACCTTCCTGCTGTTCTCCAGCACCAAGTCGAGGCTGTTGGCGCCGTTCGGGTCGGGCCCGGTGACGTGCTGGTCCATCATCGTGCCGAGGACGAGCCTCTCCTTCCCGTCCACGGTGGCCCGCGCGGCCCACGACAGCGTGCCGCCGGCGGGGGTGCTGGAGCCGGTCTTGATGCCCTCGACGCCGAGGCCGGCGGTGAGCAGCGGGGCGTTGTTGTTGTCGATGTGCCCGGCGCCCGGGATGTCGGCACCGACCATGGAGACGACGGACCGGAACGCGTCGGACTTCATGACGGCGTCGGCCAGTTTCAGCTGGTCGACGGCGGTGCTGACGGTGCCGCGGCCGAGGCCGCTGGGGTCGGTGTAGGTGGTGTTCCGCATGCCGAGCGCCTTGGCGGCGTCGTTCATCTTCCGTACGAACGCCGCTTCGCTCCCGGCGTCCCAACGCGCGAGCATCCGGGCGATGTTGTTCGCCGACGGGATCATCAGCATCCGCACCATGTCCAGCTCGCCGAAGGTCTGCCCCTCCTGGAGCCCCTCGACGCGGGACTCGTCCCCGGACGTGCCGTCCGCCACGGCCTTGGCGTCGATGGTGATGCGCGGTCCCCGCTCGCCCTTGGCCAGAGGGTGTTCGCGAAGAATGACATAAGCGGTCATGATCTTGGCAACGCTGGCCGTGGGTACGGGCTTTTCCTCCCCGAACGTCCCGATGGTCCCGCTCCCGGCGACCATGACGGCCCCCTGCCCCTTCGCCGGCCAGGGAATCGTGAACCGACCCCCCGGAACGGTGAACGTGGCGGCCGCCTTCCGTACCTCCAACTCCGGCTCCGGCAACGGCCGCACCACCTGCACGACCAGAAACACGACGAGCAGCAGCGCGACGACGGCCCCGGCCACCGCCCCCGGCCGCCGGGCGACCGCCCGGGCGAAGGCTTGCATCCGCGCCGCGGCGGCCCCACCACCGGCGCCGGAGCCCCCACCCGCGGGAACCTCGGCCCCGCCGGAAACGGCGGCTTCCCCCGCGGCCTTCGCCGGAGCTTTCGCCGGAGGCTCAACGACGACCACTACCTTGGGCCGAACACCATCGGCCCCACCCTCGTCCGCAGGCTCGGACTTGAGCTTGGACGCACCCCCGGTCTCACCCCCAGCCTTGACCGCCGACTTGCCCCGCGCGGTCCCGCCTTCGGCCTCGGCCTTGGCACTCGCGCTACCGGGCTCCGCCTCACCCGCAGGCTTGGGCTTGGGCTTGGGCTTGGGCGCACCCCCGGCCTCGCCCCCAGCCTTGGCTGACGACTTGCCCTCGGCCGACCCCTCGCCCCGCGCGGGCCTGCCTTCCGCCTTGGCACTCGCGCTACCAGGCTCCGCCTCACGCCTGGGCTTGGAGGAGGCGGAGCCCTTGACCCCAGCACCCGCCTGGGCGTCAGCCGAGGCCTTGGGCCGGGCGCCGTCGGACTCGCCCTTGCCCTTGCGATCCTTGCCTGCGGCAGCCGTAGCGTCCGTCCCGCCCTGCGACTTGGCCGGAACGCGAGGATCTGCCAAGGCCGGGGCCCCGGCTTCGACATCCTCCTCGTCAGCCTCGCTCGCGTCGTCGGGCTTGGCTCCACTTTCTGCGGACGCCTCGCTCTTGGCAGCGCCCGAGGCGCTGACTTGGCCCGCGCCCCCTTCGCCGGCGTCAGCAGCACCCGACGTACCGACTACAGCCTCTGTCTGCCCCGCACCATCGCGCCCGGCTCCGGTTTCCGCCGACGCCTTGCCCCCGTCGGGAGACTCCGCAGCCGACTCGGACTCGGCGACGACCGCGGCCTCGGACCCGCCCTCGGCGTCCGCCTCCTTCTCGTCACCCGGCTCGGATCCCGCCGCCTCAGCCTCGGCACCGGAGACAGAACCGTTGCCACCCTCGGCATCAGCCCCACCCGAACGGCCGCTCACAGCTTCGCTGTCACGCCCGGCGCCGCCGGACTTGGCCTCGGCCTCCGCAGCGGCCGGGCCGGCTTCGCCGTCAGCCTTGTCCGCCCCGCCAGACTTGAGATCAGCGGCATCCGCCGCGTCCGCTTCGCCGTCGGGGTCGATTTCCCCCCGGGCGCCCGGCTCGACTTGGGCCGCGGCCTCCTGCCCGACGGGAGCCTCGACGTCCGCGCTGCCGGCTTCGACGCGATCCTTGCCGTCGGCGGAAGCGTCGGCGCCGTGGCCGGCGCGCACACCGGGCTCGGCGTCACCCTCGCCCTCGCCCTCGGCCTCGCTCCCTCCGTCGGACTCCGCCTCGACGGACGCCTCGGAGCCGGAGCCCCCGGCCTCGCCGTCGCCCTCGACACGAAGCACGGCGCCGGACCGGCGTGCTCCGGCTTCGTCCTCGTCGACCTCAGGAGCGGAGGCGCGACCCGAAGCCCGCGCCACCATGCGGCTCGGCTCTTCCCCGGAAGGCGTTCCGGCCGCCCGGCCGGCACCCGAGTGCTCGACCTCGTCCGACACCGCCTCGCCCCGTCCGCCGGCCGAAGGGGTGGCATCCCCGTCACCCGAACCGCCGGCGACAGGGGCATCGCCCGTAAGAGTGCCCGCCCCGCCGGAACCCACGTCCTCACCGGACACTCCGGCGGACGCCGCGACGGGCGCCTCGCGCGTATCCGCCGCTTTCGTGTCGCGGCGGCTCGGTTCACGTTCGTCGGAGACGGCATCCGTCGACATCGGCTGCTCGTCGGGTGTGTCGGGGGATCGGCCCGCCATCCATGTCTCCTACGTCGCGTGTCCTGATGCCACGGGCCGGTGCGGTCTCTCGACGGCCCGACGGCCCCGCGATCCACGACCGACACCGCCCGGCGCACCAGAGCACCCGAGCGGGACAAAAACGGAATGGATCATCACCGGGGCCGGGCTCCACACAGGCCCTTCCCCCAAGGGCCCGAAAGCCGTTCACCGTGCGGCGGCGCCAGCGTAACCGATCACTGTTCGACGCCGACCGGACAGACCTGTACCGCAATAGCGCCGGAACGCCCTCGGTGGGGAGGGCTTCCCTCGTCCAGGAGCCTTCGCCGGACCGGCGGAACGCTCGGCGTGGTGAGGTTCCCGACCTAGGGGACCGAGTGGGACGAGTGGAACCGTTCCGGACGCGTCTTGTTGCGAGCTGCAAGAGAGCGGACTCGTCCCCCTGTTCACGCGCGCCGCGTCCCCCTGCGCTCTGGGCGACAACCAGGTCGGCACGTACCAGTCGTTCGGGACCACGTGGGGTCGCCACACAGCACGGTCCCCCGCAAACGAAGAAACCCCGCCTCAGCGACTCGCTGATGGCGGGGTCTTCCGGCACTTCAAGTGAAGTGCCCCCGGCAGGATTCGAACCTGCGCACACGGCTCCGGAGGCCGTTGCTCTATCCCCTGAGCTACGGGGGCGTGTCTTCCGGTCGCGGTCTCGCTCGCGGCGACAGGAAGAACAGTACCAGCTCCGGGCGGGTGATCCGTAACGGGTTCCGGAACGGGGGCGCGGGGGCTCGGGGAGGGGGGCGGGGGCTCGCTCTCGGGGGTGGAAGTGGGGAAAAGCCGGACGCGGCGCGGTGGGCGCGCCTACTCTCGGGGTGTGCCTGGCTTGCCCGGCCGGGTCCTCGTTGTCGACGACAACAGGGTCATCCGGCAGTTGATCAGGGTCAACCTCGAGCTCGAAGGCTTCGAGGTCGTGACCGCGGCCGATGGTGCCGAATGCCTGGAGATCGTGCACCGCGTGCGGCCGGACGTGGTGACGCTCGACTTCGTGATGCCCCGCCTCGACGGACTGCGGACCGCGGCACGGCTGCGGGACGACGTGCGGACGCGGGACATACCCATCGCCATCATCAGCGCCTGTACGCAGTTGGAAGTGGAGGGCGGGCGGTCCGCCGGGGTGGACGCGTTCCTGGCGAAGCCCTTCGAACCGGCGGAGCTGGTGCGGATGGTGTGGGGGTTGCTGCTGGGACGTGGGGGCGAGGGGGAGGCGGGGGTGCCGGAGGAGGCGTCGTCGGGAGACGCCGGGGCCGTGGCGCGGCCGGCCGGCTGGTCCTGAGGAGCCTGAGAGCTCTGAGGCCCCTGAGGACCTGTGTAAGGGGCATGTCCGGGGAACATCGGGGAAACCGGCTGGCGGAGCGCCCCTCTTCCTCCCCTAGGCTTGCCCTGTGACCCCCGCAGATCTCTCCCGCACCGTGCTGCGCGCCGTGCGTCGTGCCGTCGACGCCGACGAGCTGCGCGTCGTGGTGCCGGACGCGGTCGGGGTCCGGGTGCCGCCGCACCCGGGCAGTGGGGACTACGCCACCACCATCGCCCTGCGGCTCGCCAAGGAGAGCGGCCGGCCCGCCCTCGAAGTGGCCGGGCTGCTGCGTCGCCGGCTGGTCCGCGAGCCCGGGATCGCCCGCGTCGACATCGCCGGTCCCGGGTTCCTCAACATCACCCTCGCGGGGGCCCCTCAGGCGCGGCTCGTGCGGGACGTCCTGGAGGGGTGGGAGCGGCGGGAGCCGCTGGGCGTCCGGCCCTCCGACGAGCTCGTCCGACGGCTCGGGGAGGACGCCGCCCGCTGGAGCCTCCTCAGCCCGCCCGGTCTCGACCGCGGCCTGCTGCTGGTGCAGCGGGAAGCCAACCCCCTCTTCCGGGTGCGGTACGCCCACTCCCGCTGCCGGGCCCTCGTGCGCAACGCGCGCGACCTCGGGTTCGCGTCCGCCGCCGGCGAGGACGGCGGCGCCTTCGGGGACGGCTCCGAGGCCCTGATATCCGCCCTCGCCGACCACCCCCGCATCGTCGACGCCCGCGACCCCGAGCGGCTCGCGCGGGCCCTGGAGCGCCTGGCCGACGCCTTCCTCCGCTGGCAGGCGTCGTGTCCGACGCTGCCCCGGGGGGACGAGAAACCCTCGGTCGTCCACCGCGCCCGCCTGGCCCTCGCCGAGGCCACGGGCACGGTGCTCGCCGACGGCCTGCACCAGCTCGGCATCACCGCACCCGCACATCTCTGAGACCCCACCTCTCCGAGACCTGAGCACCCGAGGAGATCAGCGCCATGAGCCGCTCCGCACACCCCGCCGGGCCCCGCTACGCCGACGTCCTGCCCGAGGGCCACCACCCGGCGCCCCCCGCCGATCTCAACGCCCTTCACCCCGGTGTCTGGTCGCGCACCGTCTCCAGGAACGAGGACGGCGTCGTCACCGTCGGCGGGCTGGACGTCAAGCGGCTGGCCGAGGAGTTCGGCACCCCCGCCTACTTCCTCGACGAGGACGACTTCCGCGCCCGCTGCCGCGCCTGGCGCGAGGCGTTCGGACCGGACGCCGACGTCTTCTACGCGGGAAAGGCGTTCCTGTCCCGGGCCGTCGTCCGCTGGCTGACCGAGGAGGGGCTCAACCTCGACGTCTGCTCCGGCGGCGAGCTGGCCACCGCGCTCGACGCGGGCATGCCCGCCGACCGGATCGCCCTGCACGGCAACAACAAGTCGGTCGAGGAGATCACCCGCGCCGTCGAGGCCGGCGTGGGCCGGATCGTCGTCGACTCCTTCCAGGAGATCGCGCGCGTCGCGCACATCGCCCAGCGGGCCGGGAAGCGGCAGCGGGTGCAGATCCGCGTCACGGTCGGCGTCGAGGCGCACACCCACGAGTTCATCGCCACCGCCCACGAGGACCAGAAGTTCGGCCTTCCGCTGGCCGGCGGCCTGGCCGCCGAGGCCGTCCGCCGCGCGCTCAAGCTCGACGGGCTCGAACTGATCGGCATCCACTCGCACATCGGCTCGCAGATCTTCGACACCTCGGGCTTCGAGGTCGCGGCACACCGCGTCGTCGGCCTGCTCCGCGAGATCCGCGACGAGCACGGCGTCGAGCTGCCCGAGATCGACCTCGGCGGCGGCCTCGGCATCGCGTACACCCCGGACGACGACCCCCGCGAGCCGCACGAGATCGCCACCGCGCTGCGCGCCATCGTCGAGCGGGAGTGCGCCGCCGCCGGGCTCGCGGCGCCGCGCCTGTCCGTCGAGCCGGGGCGCGCGATCGTCGGTCCCACCGCCTTCACGCTGTACGAGGTGGGGACGGTCAAGGAGCTCCCCGGGCTGCGGACGTACGTCAGTGTCGACGGCGGCATGTCCGACAACATCCGTACGGCGCTCTACGACGCCGACTACTCCGTGGCCCTGGTGTCGCGTACGTCGACGGCCGCGCCGATGCTCTCCCGCGTCGTCGGCAAGCACTGCGAGTCCGGCGACATCGTGGTCCGCGACGCCTTCCTGCCCGCCGACGTCGCCCCCGGCGACCTCCTCGCCGTGCCCGCGACCGGCGCCTACTGCCGGTCCATGGCCAGCAACTACAACCACGCGCTGCGGCCCCCGGTCGTGGCGGTGAAGGACGGTGCGGCCCGGGTGATCGTCCGGCGGGAGACGGAGGAGGATCTGCTCCGGCTCGACGTCGGCTGACGGAAGCGGAGAGCAGGGCCGAGGCCCCCGCAAGCCGCCCGGAAACCGGCCGGCGGATGACGGAATCTCGGATACTGGACGGGGGAGGGAAACCCTCCGACCGGTGAGTGAGACTGGTGTACCACCCAAGATGTACGAGAAACGAGGTCGGATGATGCGTACGCGTCCGCTGAAAGTGGCGCTGCTGGGCTGTGGAGTGGTCGGCTCCGAGGTGACGCGCATCATGACGACGCACGCCGACGACCTCGCGGCCCGGATCGGCGCCCCGGTCGAGCTGGCCGGCATCGCCGTGCGCCGGCCCGACCGGGTCCGGGCCGGGGTGCCCGCCGAGCTCATCACCACCGACGCGACCGCCCTGGTCAAACGGGGCGACATCGACGTCGTCGTCGAGGTCATCGGCGGCATCGAGCCGGCCCGCACCCTGATCACCACGGCCTTCGAGCACGGCGCGAGCGTCGTCTCGGCCAACAAGGCGCTGCTCGCCGAGGACGGCGCCGCCCTGCACGCCGCCGCCGGTCAGCACGGCACGGACCTCTACTACGAGGCCGCCGTCGCCGGCGCCATCCCGCTGATCCGCCCGCTGCGCGAGTCCCTCGCCGGCGACAAGGTCAACCGGGTCCTCGGCATCGTCAACGGCACCACCAACTTCATCCTCGACAAGATGGACTCGACGGGCGCCGGCTACCAGGAGGCCCTGGACGAGGCCACCGCCCTGGGCTACGCCGAGGCCGACCCGACGGCCGACGTCGAGGGCTTCGACGCCGCCGCCAAGGCCGCGATCCTGGCCGGCATCGCGTTCCACACCCGCGTCCGCCTCGACGACGTCCACCGCGAGGGCATGACGGAGGTCACGGCCGCCGACTTCGCCTCCGCGAAGGAGATGGGCTGCACCATCAAGCTGCTGGCGATCTGCGAGCGCGCCGCCGACGGCCGGTCGGTCACCGCCCGCGTCCACCCCGCGATGATCCCGCTGAGCCACCCGCTCGCCTCGGTCCGCGAGGCGTACAACGCGGTGTTCGTCGAGGCCGAGGCCGCCGGTCAGCTGATGTTCTACGGGCCGGGCGCCGGCGGCGCGCCGACCGCCTCCGCGGTCCTCGGCGACCTGGTCGCCGTCTGCCGCAACAAGCTGGCCGGGACCACCGGGCCGGGCGAGTCGGCGTACGCGCGGCTCACCGTCAGCCCCATGGACGACGTCGTCACGCGCTACCACATCAGCCTCGACGTCGCCGACAAGCCGGGCGTCCTTGCCCAGGTGGCCACGGTCTTCGCCGAGCACGGCGTGTCCATCGACACCGTCCGCCAGCAGGGCAAGGACGGCGAGGCGGCGCTCGTCGTCGTCACACACCGGGCCCCCGACGCCGCCCTGTCGGCGACGGTCGAGGCGCTGCGCCGACTGGACACGGTGCGCGGCGTCGCCAGCATCATGCGCGTCGAAGGTGAGTAGGGGAGCAAGGAAGACCATGTCTGCGAACAACGGCAACGCCGCCACCCGTCAGTGGCGCGGCATCATCGAGGAGTACCGCGACCGCCTCCCGGTCTCCGCGGACACGCCGGTGGTCACCCTGCGCGAGGGCGGCACGCCCCTGGTGCCGGCCCAGGTGCTCTCCGAGCGCACCGGCTGCGAGGTGCACCTCAAGGTCGAGGGCGCCAACCCCACCGGCTCCTTCAAGGACCGCGGGATGACGATGGCCATCACCCGGGCGAAGGAGGAGGGCGCGAAGGCCGTCATCTGCGCCTCCACCGGCAACACCTCCGCCTCCGCCGCGGCCTACGCCGTGCGCGCCGGGATGGTCTGCGCCGTCCTGGTGCCCGAGGGCAAAATCGCCCTCGGCAAGATGGGCCAGGCCCTGGTGCACGGCGCCCGCATCCTCCAGGTCGACGGCAACTTCGACGACTGCCTCGACCTGGCCCGTGCCCTGGCCGACAACTACCCGGTGGCCCTGGTCAATTCGGTCAATCCGGTGCGCATCGAGGGGCAGAAGACCGCCGCCTTCGAGATCGTGGACGCGCTGGGCGACGCCCCGGACATCCACGTCCTGCCGGTGGGCAACGCGGGCAACATCACCGCGTACTGGAAGGGGTACCGGGAGTACGCCGCCGACGGCATCGCCTCCCGAACCCCGCGCATGTGGGGCTACCAGGCCTCCGGCTCGGCGCCGATCGTGCGCGGCGAGCCGGTGAAGGAGCCGCACACCATCGCCACCGCCATCCGCATCGGCAACCCCGCCTCCTGGCGGTTCGCCGAGCAGGCGCGCGACGAGTCCGGCGGGCACATCGACGAGGTGACCGACCGCCAGATCCTCGCCGCCTACCGGCTGTTGGCCGCTCAGGAGGGCGTCTTCGTGGAGCCCGCCTCGGCGGCGAGCGTCGCCGGTCTGCTGAAGGCCGCCGAGCAGGGCAAGGTGGATCCGGGCCAGCGCATCGTCTGTACGGTCACGGGCAACGGCCTCAAGGATCCCGACTGGGCGGTCGCCGGCGCCCCGCAGCCGGTCACCGTCCCGGTGGACGCGGCCGCGGCGGCCGAGCGCCTCGGGCTCGCGTAACGGCCGTCCCGCCGGGCCGCCCGGGCCCGCCCGGCGGTCTCGCCGCGGCGCGCGGATCCGGGCGCGTCCGTACGGATCCGGGTGGCCGTCCCCGCACGGGACGGCCACCCGGCCTCCGGGAGACAGCCGCCTGGCCCTGGAAAGTCACCCGGTTTCTCCGACACCGGGCGACACGGGGCGACACCGGGCGCGACACGGCGGATCCGGTGACGCGGAGAGCGAAAAATTCCGTCCGCTCCCCCTCGAATTCGCGAATTCCCAGGTCACAACCCCGACGAAAGTCCGCCAAAGTCGACACGGGGCACGGTTTGGCGTGCGACACGCATCGCGCGCCTCCTGTGCGCCCTATGTCGCCACAGAACCTTCCTTCGATAGGCTGTCCTCACTCCGCCCCGTCGCTGACCCAAGCCGCCCTCCATGCGGCATCGCCGTCGCGGCCCTTGCGGATGTCGCACGCCCTACCAAGGCCACATCAAGGAGAGTCATCGAGCGATGGCCGGTCCCGCCTTCCGCGCCGCCGCCGTCCGAGTGCGCACCCCCGCCACCAGCGCCAACCTCGGTCCCGGCTTCGACGCCCTCGGTCTGTCCCTGGGGCTCTACGACGACGTCGTGGTCCGGGTGGCCGAATCCGGGCTGCACATCGACATCGCCGGCGAGGGCGCCGACTCGCTCCCGCGCGACGAGGGTCACCTGCTCGTACGGTCCCTGCGCACCACGTTCGACCTGCTGGGCGGCCAGCCGCGCGGCCTGGAGGTCGTCTGCGCCAACCGCATCCCGCACAGCCGCGGCCTGGGCTCCTCGGCCGCCGCGATCTGCGCCGGCATCGTCGCCGCCCGGGCGGTGACCATAGGCGGGGCCGAGCGGCTCGACGCCACGGCGATGCTGGAGCTGGCCACCGAGATCGAGGGCCACCCGGACAACGTCGCGGCCTGCCTGCTCGGCGGATTCACCCTTGCGTGGATGGACGGGGGAGCGGCGCGCGCGGTGCGGATGGACCCCGCCGATTCCATCGTTCCGGTGGTCTTCGTGCCCGGCCGTCCGGTGGCGACGGAGACCGCGCGCGGCCTGCTGCCGCGGCAGGTCCCCCATGTGGACGCGGCGGCCAACGCCGGCCGGGCCGCGCTGCTGGTCGAGGCCCTGACCAGGCGCCCCGAGCTGCTGCTGCCGGCCACCGAGGACCGGCTCCACCAGGAGTACCGCGCCCCGGCGATGCCGGAGAGCGTGGCCCTGGTCAACCGACTGCGGGCGGACGGCGTCCCCGCGGTCGTCTCCGGCGCGGGCCCCACGGTGCTCGCGCTGGTCGAGGACAGTGCGGCGGACAAGGTCGCACGGCTGGCGGGCGAGGGATGGGCGGCCAACCGGCTGTCCCTCGACGCCGGGGGGACGAGTGTGCTGCCGCTCGCCTGACAAGGGGCGGAACGCGGTGGCACACCGTCGAGGAAGGCCCCGCGGAAAACGCGGTTGCCGGACTTTGAGAGGGGGAATGTTTGTGGGATCCGGTAGTGTTAACCTCAAGTCTGCACCCGAAGCCACGTCGGCTCGGTGCTCTGTGTCCCGATCAGGGACCGCTTTTCTTCCGGGAGCCTCCCAGACTGCCTGAGCAGATTCGAGCACGCTCCGGAAATCGGCGTGGGCGACATGAGTGATGCGATGCGTCTTGTCCTCACTGATTTCCCCACGTCGGCATCAACGCACTGATTCTTCCGCCGTACCGCGGCGGACCACCGCCCCGGCCCGGTCCGCAAGCAGGACCGCAGCCGGACAGCACAACCGGTCGCCGAGCCAGACAGGCCGACGCCCGCTCCAGGGAAGGACCCCTTCGTGAGCGACACCACCGATCTGATGGGCGTGAACGCCGCGGGCACCAAGGGTGCCGCAGGCAATGCCTCCGCGCCCGCCACGGACGCTCCCGCGCCTGCCACCGGTGCTTCCGCCGCCCCCAAGCGGCGACGCTCGGGCACGGGCCTCGACGCCATGGTCCTGGCCGAGCTCCAGCAGCTCGCCTCCAGCCTCGGCATCAAGGGCACCGCGCGGATGCGCAAAGGCCAGCTGATCGAGGTCATCAAGGAGAGGCAGGCCGGTTCCGGCGCCTCCGCCAAGCCCGCCGCCGAGCCGGCCGCGGAGCAGCCGGCGGAGAAGCCGAAGCGCCGCGCCACCTCCCGGGCCCGTACCGGCGAGGCCGCCGAGAAGCCCGCCGAGAAGGCACCCGCCGCCCAGCAGCAGATCGAGATCCCGGGCCAGCCGGGCGCCGAGGAGGCGCCGGCCGGCGAGCGCCGCCGCCGTCGCGCCACCGCCCCCGCGGGCTCCCCGGAGACCGCGGCCGAGGCGCGTACCGAGACCCGTGCCGAGGTGCTGACCTCGGAGAAGCCCGAGGCCGCGGCGGACACCGCCGAGGGCCGGGGTGCCAAGGGCGACCGCCAGGAGCGCGGCGACCGCGGCCAGAAGGGCGACCGCCGTGAGCGGGGCGACCGCGGGGACCGCCAGGAGCGCGGCGACCGCGGCCAGAAGGGCGACCGCCGTGAGCGGGGCGACCGCGGGGACCGCCAGGAGCGCGGCGACCGCGGCCAGAAGGGCGACCGCCGTGAGCGGGGCGACCGCGGGGACCGCCAGGAGCGCGGCGACCGCGGCCAGAAGGGCGACCGCCGTGAGCGGGGCGACCGCGGGGACCGCCAGGAGCGCGGCGACCGCGGCCAGAAGGGCGACCGCCGTGAGCGGGGCGACCGCGGGGACCGCCAGGAGCGCGGCGACCGCGGCCAGAAGGGCGACCGCCGTGAGCGGGGCGACCGCGGGGACCGCCAGGAGCGCGGCGACCGCGGCCAGAAGGGCGACCGCCGTGAGCGGGGCGACCGCGGGGACCGCCAGGAGCGCGGCGACCGCCAGCAGCGCGCCGGGCGCGCCGAGGCCCCGCAGGACGACTTCGACGACGAGGCGGGCGGCCGTCGCGGCCGTCGCGGCCGTCGCGGCCGTCGCGGCCGTCGCGGCCGTCGCGGCCGTCGCGGCCGTCGCGGCCGTCGCGGCCGCTACCGCGACCGCCGGGGCCGTCGTGGCCGCGACGAGTTCGCGAACGAGCCGCAGCTGTCCGAGGACGACGTCCTGATCCCCGTCGCGGGCATCCTCGACATCCTCGACAACTACGCGTTCATCCGCACCTCCGGCTACCTGCCGGGCCCGAACGACGTCTACGTCTCCCTCGCCCAGGTCCGCAAGAACGGCCTGCGCAAGGGCGACCACGTCACCGGCGCCGTGCGGCAGCCGAAGGACGGCGAGCGCCGCGAGAAGTTCAACGCCCTCGTGCGGCTCGACTCGGTGAACGGCATGGCGCCCGAAACCGGCCGCGGCCGCCCGGAGTTCCACAAGCTGACGCCGCTCTACCCGCAGGACCGGCTCCGGTTGGAGACCGACCCGGGCGTTCTGACGACCCGTATCATCGACCTGGTCGCCCCCATCGGCAAGGGCCAGCGCGGTCTGATCGTGGCTCCGCCGAAGACCGGCAAGACCATGATCATGCAGGCGATCGCCAACGCGATCACCACCAACAACCCCGAGTGCCACCTGATGGTCGTCCTGGTCGACGAGCGTCCGGAAGAGGTCACCGACATGCAGCGGTCGGTCAAGGGCGAGGTCATCTCCTCGACCTTCGACCGCCCGGCCGAGGACCACACCACCGTCGCCGAGCTGGCCATCGAGCGCGCCAAGCGCCTCGTGGAGCTGGGTCACGACGTGGTCGTGCTGCTCGACTCCATCACCCGCCTGGGCCGCGCCTACAACCTCGCGGCGCCGGCCTCCGGCCGCATCCTGTCCGGTGGTGTCGACTCGACCGCGCTGTACCCGCCGAAGAAGTTCTTCGGTGCCGCGCGGAACATCGAGGACGGCGGCTCGCTGACCATCCTGGCCACCGCGCTGGTCGAGACCGGCTCGCGGATGGACGAGGTGATCTTCGAGGAGTTCAAGGGCACCGGCAACATGGAGCTCAAGCTCGACCGGAAGCTCGCCGACAAGCGCATCTTCCCCGCGGTGGACGTCGACCCGTCCAGCACCCGCAAGGAGGAGATCCTGCTCGGCGGCGAGGAGCTCTCCATCGTCTGGAAGCTCCGCCGGGTGCTGCACGCGCTGGACTCGCAGCAGGCCATCGAACTGCTCCTCGACAAGATGAAGCAGACGAAGTCGAACGCCGAGTTCCTGATGCAGATCGCCAAGACGGCGCCCGCGCCGGGCAACGGCAACGACTGACCCGGCGACCGCCGGCAGTCCACCGGAACCTCCCCGTCACCTCGGTGGCGGGGAGGTTCCGCGTTTCCAGGAGCGTTTCCGGGAGGCTCCCCGTCGCCCGGTGTTTTCTTCGTGATCTTGCCGAGTCCTCACCGTGACCTTTTGAGACTTCCGCCACAGGAACACCCGACGCAGCACGGCGCTCCGATGCCTACGCGGCGGGTGAAAACGCAGGTGACAAGGGGTGTGGGTGGGTTTGTCATGTCGTTCCGGCCGGTCGGTTCCTAAGAAGGCGCTCACACGGCCCCGTGCAACCCTGTCGCAGACCTCGCCGTCTGAATGTGGCGAGGCACCGCGCCTGATCGGGCGGCAGGGGGGAAGCCGAACCAGCGGAGGACTGAGGAGCGTATGGCGGACGAGACCAGGGGCACGCAGGCGGGAGCGCGCCGTCGCCGTCCCGGCGGACCCCATGGCCGCAGGCGCAAGCCCCGCGCGCGCCGCACGGGCTGGCGAATAGTCCTCTGGACGGCCGCGGCGCTGGTCGTCCTGGGCGGCTCCGGACTCGGATACGTCTACTTCAAGCTCAACGGCAACCTGCACGGCGTGGACATCAACTCCGCGCTCGGCACCGACCGCCCCGAGAACGTCGACAACGGCTCGCAGGACATCCTCGTCCTGGGCTCCGACTCGCGGGCCGGCGACAACAAGAAGTACGGCCGGGACGAGGGCAGCTCCCGGTCCGACACCGCGATGATCGTCCACGTCTACGCGGGTCACAAGCAGGCCAGCGTGGTCAGCATCCCGCGCGACACCATGGTCGCCCGGCCGGAGTGCAAGACGCTCGACGGGAAGACCAGCCCGGCCGTCCGGCGGGCGCAGTTCAACGACGCGTACTCGGTGGGCGGCGCGGTCTGCGCGGTGAAGACCGTCGAGGCCATGACCGGGATCCGGATGGACCACTACCTGGAGGTCGACTTCGCCGGCTTCCAGAAGCTCATCGACAAGCTCGGCGGCGTCGAGGTGACCACCACCAAGCCGATCCGCGACAAGTGGAGCCACCTCGACCTCCCGGCCGGCAAGCACACCCTCAACGGGGAGCAGTCGCTCGGCCTCGTCCGTACCCGGCACGGCGTCGGCGACGGCAGTGACCTCGGCCGGATCAAGCTCCAGCAGGCGTTCATCAAGGCCCTCATCGACCAGATCAAGTCGGTTGGCCTGTTCACCAGCCCCACCAAGCTCTACGGCATCGCGGACACCGCCACCAAGGCGCTCACCACCGACTCCGACCTGGCCTCGGTCGACAAGCTGCTCTCCTTCGCCAACGGCCTCAAGGGCATCGGCTCCGGGGACATGCACATGGTGACCCTGCCCGTCACCACCGACCCGCTGGACAAGAACCGCGTGGTGCCGCTGAAGGCCGCCAAGGAGATGTGGCAGGCGCTGCACGAGGACAAGCAGATCCCGGCGTCGGCCCTCAAGGACGGCGAGGGGACGAAGACGGACGCCGACGGCGTCGTGAAGTAGCCCCGCCGAAACCCGCCGAACGCCGCAGGCCGGGGCCCGGGAATAACGGGCTCCCGGACCCCGTTTTGGGGGATGCGGCCGGTACTGGCAGACTGGTACGTCGGCCCCGGTTCACGTACGGCAATCCCGCCGCACGACCCGGTGCCCTCCCGAACCTAGGAGAACCCTTGAAGCGCGACATCCACCCGGAGTACGTCGAGACCCAGGTCAGCTGCACCTGTGGCGCCTCGTTCACCACCCGTAGCACCGTCGCCGACGGCACCATCCGTGCCGACGTGTGCTCCGAGTGCCACCCGTTCTACACGGGCAAGCAGAAGATCCTCGACACCGGTGGCCGTGTGGCGCGGTTCGAGGCCCGCTTCGGCAAGAACGCCGGGACCGCCAAGAAGTAGCGACCCGCAGGCGCCGGTCGGTCGTCCCTCCTCGGCGGGGGACGGCCGGACCGGCGCTTTGTCGTCCGGCCGGTCCGTCACTTCAGCAGCTCCGTCACCTTCGCTTAGGGAATCTTGATGTTCGAGGCAGTCGAGGAACTGATCGGCGAGCACGCCGACCTCGAGAAGCGGCTCGCCGACCCCTCCGTCCACGCGGACCAGGCCAACGCCCGCAAGCTCAACAAGCGCTACGCAGAGCTGACCCCGATCGTCGGTACGTACCGCTCCTGGAAGCAGACCGCGGACGACATCGACACGGCCCGTGAGTTCGCGGCCGACGACCCCGACTTCGCCGCCGAGGTCAAGGTGCTGGAGAAGCAGCGCGAGGAGCTCACCGAGAAGCTCCGTCTGCTGCTCGTCCCGCGCGACCCCAGCGACGACAAGGACGTCATCCTGGAGATCAAGGCCGGCGCCGGCGGCGACGAGTCCGCCCTGTTCGCGGGCGACCTGCTGCGCATGTACCTGCGCTACGCCGAGCGCGTGGGCTGGAAGACCGAGATCATCGACTCCACCGAGTCCGAGCTCGGCGGCTACAAGGACGTCCAGGTCGCCGTCAAGACCAAGGGCGGCAACGGCGCCACCGAGCCCGGCCAGGGCGTCTGGGCCCGGCTGAAGTACGAGGGCGGCGTGCACCGCGTGCAGCGCGTGCCGGCCACCGAGTCCCAGGGCCGCATCCACACCTCCGCCGCCGGCGTGCTCGTCACGCCCGAGGCCGAGGAGATCGACGTCGAGATCAACCCCAACGACCTGCGGATCGACGTCTACCGCTCGTCCGGGCCCGGCGGCCAGTCCGTCAACACGACCGACTCGGCCGTCCGCATCACCCACCTGCCGACCGGCGTCGTGGCCTCCTGCCAGAACGAGAAGAGCCAGCTCCAGAACAAGGAGCAGGCCCTGCGCATCCTCCGCTCCCGGCTGCTCGCCGCGGCGCAGGAGAAGGCCGAGGCCGAGGCCGCGGACGCGCGCCGCAGCCAGGTCCGCACCGTCGACCGCTCCGAGAAGATCCGGACGTACAACTTCCCGGAAAACCGGATCTCGGACCACCGGGTCGGCTTCAAGGCGTACAACTTGGACCAGGTGCTCGACGGAGAGCTGGACGCCGTGATCCAGGCGTGCGTCGACGCCGACTCGGCGGCCAAGCTGGCTGCCGCACAGTAGAGACCGCGTACGGAATCCGGTCATGGAGCGCAACAGGAGGAAGGTCCAGTGAACCTGCTGCTCGCCGAGGTGGCACAGGCCACCCAGCGGCTGGCCGACGCCGGCGTGCCCTCCCCGCGCTTCGACGCGGAGGAGCTCGCGGCCTTCGTGCACGGCGTCAAACGGGGTGAGCTGCACCTGGTCGCCGACGCGGACTTCGACGCACGCTACTGGGAGGCCATCGCCCGCCGCGAGGCCCGCGAACCCCTCCAGCACATCACCGGGCGCGCCTTCTTCCGCTACCTGGAGCTCCAGGTCGGCCCCGGCGTCTTCGTCCCCCGGCCGGAGACCGAGTCGGTCGTCGGTTGGGCCATAGACGCGGTCCGCGCCATGGACGTCGTCGAGCCGCTCATCGTCGACCTGTGCACCGGCTCCGGGGCCATCGCCCTGGCGCTCGCCCAGGAGGTGCCGCGGTCGCGCGTGCACGCCGTCGAGCTGGACGAGGGCGCCCTGTCCTGGGCGCGCAAGAACGTCGAGGGCTCGCGCGTCCAGCTGCACCACGGGAACGCGCTCGACGCGCTCCCCGAGCTCGACGGCCAGGTCGACCTGGTCATCAGCAACCCGCCGTACATCCCGCTGACCGAGTGGGAGTACGTCGCCCCCGAGGCCCGCGACCACGACCCGCAGCTCGCGCTGTTCTCGGGCGAGGACGGCCTCGACACCATCCGCGGCCTGGAGCGCACCGCGCACCGGCTGCTGCGCCCCGGCGGCGTGGTCGTCATCGAGCACGCCGACACCCAGGGCGGCCAGGTGCCGTGGATCTTCACCGAGGAGCGGGGCTGGGCCGACGCGGCCGACCACCCCGACCTCAACAACAGGCCCCGGTTCGCCACGGCCCGGAAGGCCCTGCCGTGACCGCCACGGCACCCCAGACATCTGCCCCGTACGAGGAGGTTGGCTCAATGGCTCGGCGATACGACTGCGGCGACGCGACCGACCGCAGGACCGGTCTGCGTGAGGCGACCGCCGCGGTCCGCCGCGGCGAGCTGGTCGTGCTGCCCACCGACACCGTGTACGGGATCGGTGCGGACGCCTTCAGCCGCGACGCCGTCGGCGACCTCCTCCAGGCCAAGGGCCGCGGTCGGGGCATGCCCTCGCCCGTCCTCGTCGGCTCCCCGAACACCCTGCACGGGCTCGTCACCGACTTCTCCGAGCAGGCGTGGGAGCTCGTCGACGCCTTCTGGCCCGGCGCGCTCACCCTCGTCGCCAACCACCAGCCGTCGCTGACCTGGGACCTCGGCGAGACCCGCGGCACGGTCGCGGTGCGCATGCCGCTGCACCCCGTGGCCATCGAACTGCTCACCGAGTTCGGCCCGATGGCCGTCTCCAGCGCCAACCTCACCGGGCACCCCGCGCCGCAGACCTGCGACGCCGCCCAGGAGATGCTCGGCGACTCCGTCTCCGTCTACCTCGACGGCGGCCCCACCCCCGCGGACGTGCCGTCCTCGATCGTGGACGTCACCGGCAAGGTGCCGGTGCTGCTGCGGGCCGGCGCCATCAGCGCCGAGCAGCTCCGCGAGGTGGTACCCGACCTCGAGGTGGCGAATTGATCGCCCCGCAGGGGCGTGGCATAGCGGGACCGGAGACGAGCACCGACACCTTCCGCATCCTCCACGTCAGCACCGGCAACGTCTGCCGCTCGCCCATCACCGAGCGGCTGACCCGCCATGCCCTCTCCGCGCGCCTCGGCGACCCGGACGCGGGCGGGCTGGTGGTGGAGAGCGCCGGCACCTGGGGGCACGAGGGCGCGCCCATGGAGGCCCACGCGGCCACCGTGCTGGCCGACTTCGGCGCGGATCCGGACGGGTTCACCGGGCGGGAGCTGCTGGACGAGCACGTCATCCGGGCGGATCTGGTGCTCACCGCTACGCGTGATCACCGGGCCCAGGTCATCTCCATGGGGCACTCGGCCGGGCTGCGGACCTTCACGCTGAAGGAGTTCACGCGGCTGGTGCGGGCCATCGATCCGACGACCTTGCCCGCTCCCGACGGGGCGGGGGGTGTCGTCGAGCGCGCTCGGGCTCTGGTGCAGGCCGCTGCCGCGTTGCGGGGGTGGCTGTTGGCGCCTGACGCGGAGGCGGATGAGGTGCACGATCCGTATGGGGCGCCGATCACGTTCTTCCGGTCGATCGGGGATGAGATTCAGCTGGCGCTGGATCCTGTGGTGACGGCCCTGACCGGGGTCCCGGCGGTTTGAGGGTGCCCCGGTCCCGCCCTTTCACCGTTTCCTGGGGCTGCGCCCCAGACCCCGCTTGTCGCGGCTGCGCCGCTCGTCCTCAAACGCCGGACGGGCTGATATAGCCCGTCCGGCGTTTGAGGACAACCGCGCGAAGCGCGGTTTCAGGGGGCCCGGGGGCTGGCCCCCGGGAATCGGCGAAGGGGCGGGACCGGGGCACCCTGCACGCGGCCCGCACCCGGCCTACATTGGGGGTGAGCACACTGCTCACGCCCACCGCACGGAGCCCCCGATGCCCGTCACCGAAGCAGCGGCCGACGCGCTCACGCGTCAGGATCCCGAGATCGCCGGCATCATCCTCGCCGAGACGAGACGGCAGTCCGCAGGACTCCAGCTGATCGCGGCGGAGAACTTCGCCTCACCCGCCGTGCTGGAAGCCCTCGGCTCGCCGCTGGGGAACAAGTACGCGGAGGGCTACCCGGGAGCGCGTCACCACGGCGGCTGCGAGGTCGTGGACATGGCCGAGCGGGTGGCCCTGGAGCGGGCGAGGGCGCTGTTCGGGGCGGAGCACGCGAACGTGCAGCCGCACTCGGGATCGGCGGCCGTACTGGCCGCGTACGCGGCGCTGCTGGCCCCGGGGGACCGGGTGCTGGCCATGGGCCCGCGGGAGGGCGGGCACCTCACCCACGGGTCGCCGGCGAACTTCTCGGGGCGGTGGTTCGACTTCACGGGGTACGGGGTGCGGGCGGACACCGGCCGGATCGACTACGACCAGGTGCGGGAGCTGGCCCGGGCCCACCGCCCGAGGGCGATCGTCTGCGGCTCCACCGCGTATCCGCGCCACCCGGACTACGCCCTCTTCCGCGAGATCGCCGACGAGGTGGACGCGCTGCTGATCGTGGACGCGGCGCACCCCATCGGCCTGGTCGCCGGGGGAGCGGCGCCCAGCCCGGTGCCGTACGCGGACGTGGTGTGCGCCACCACGCACAAGGTGCTGCGCGGGCCGCGCGGCGGGATGCTGCTGTGCGGCGGGCGGCTCGGCGACCGCGTGGACCGGGCGGTGTTCCCGTTCACGCAGGGCGGCGCCCAGATGCACACCGTGGCCGCGAAGGCCGTCGCCTTCGGGGAGGCCGCGACGCCGGCGTTCGCGGCGTACGTGCGCCAGGTGGTGGCCAACGCCCGGGCGCTCGCGGCCGGGCTGGCCGAGGAGGGCCTGGCCGTCGCCACCGGCGGCACCGACACCCACCTGATCGTCGCGGACGCGAGCGGCTTGGGCCTTGACGGGGTTCGGGCGCGCGGGCGGCTCGCGGCGGCGGGCATCGTCCTGGACGTCTGCGGGCTGGGCCACGGTGCCGCCCGCGGCCTGCGGCTGGGTACCGCGGCGGTGACCACGCAGGGGATGCGGGAGCCCGAGATGGCCCGGGTGGCAGCGCTGACGGGAGCGGCGCTGCGGGGCGATGGCGATCCCGCGCGGCTCCGGGAGGCGGTCGCGGAACTGGCACTCGCGTTTCCGCCGTATCCTGCGCTGGCGTGATCGTTTGGCGAGTGCTCGCAACCATCAGGGGGTGGTGAACGTCTTCAACCGCATTCACGGATCCGGTCCGGACGCGAATATGGTGTGGGGCTGTGATGGCCGGCGAAATCCCTGGGGCAGCCCGTGCGTGAATACCTGCTGACGCTCTGCGTCACCGTGGCGGTCACCTACCTGCTCACGGGTCCGGTGCGGAAGTTCGCCATCGCGGCGGGCGCGATGCCGGAGATCCGGGCGCGTGACGTGCACCGGGAACCGACGCCGCGGCTGGGCGGGATCGCCATGTTCGGCGGGCTCTGCGCGGGGCTGCTGGTGGCCTCGCACCTGTCGAGCCTCAAGCACGTCTTCGAGACGTCCAACGAGCCGCGCGCGCTGCTGTCGGGCGCCGGGCTGATCTGGCTGCTCGGGGTGCTGGACGACAAGTGGGGCGTGGACGCCCTGGTGAAGCTCGGCGGCCAGATGATCGCCGCGGGCGTGATGGTGCTCCAGGGACTCACGATCCTCTGGCTGCCGGTGCCCGGCGTGGGCACGGTGGCGCTGACACCCATGCAGGGCACCCTGCTGACCGTCGCCCTGGTCGTGATCACCATCAACGCCGTGAACTTCGTCGACGGCCTCGACGGCCTCGCCTCGGGCATGGTCTGCCTGGCCGCGGCGGCGTTCTTCCTCTACGCGTACCGGCTCTGGTACGGGCACAACGTGGAGGCGGCGGCCCCGGCCACGCTGTTCGCGGCGATCCTGATGGGCATGTGCCTGGGCTTCCTGCCGCACAACATGCACCCGGCCCGGATCTTCATGGGCGACTCGGGGTCGATGCTCATCGGACTGGTACTGGCCGCCGGGGCGATCTCCATCACCGGCCAGGTCGACCCCGACCTGCTGGGCTCGTTCACCGGTTCGGAGAAGGCGACCGTCCAGGCCACGGTCCCGATCTACATCCCGCTGCTGCTGCCGCTGACGATCATCGCGGTGCCGGTGGCCGACCTGCTGCTGGCGATCGTGCGCCGGACGTGGAACGGCCAGTCGCCGTTCGCGGCCGACCGCGGTCACCTGCACCACCGGCTGCTGGAGATCGGCCACTCGCACAGCCGGGCCGTGCTGATCATGTACTTCTGGTCGGCGCTGATCGCCTTCGGCACGGTGGCGTACTCGGTGAACTCGGCGGGCGGCGTGCTGCTGCTCATCGTCGCGCTGAGCGCCGTGGGGCTGGTGCTGCTGCTGATGCCGCGCTTCCGGCCGCGGGCGCCCCGGTGGGCCGAGCACCTGGTGCCGCCGCGCTACCGCCGCCGCAAGGCCTCCGCTGACGCGGTCGCGTCCGAGACGGCGGAGGAGCGGCCCTCCGAGGAGGCCCCCGGCGAGGAGCAGGAGCCGGTCCCCGCGGGGCTGCACGGCGCCACCGCCGTGGGCGACCGCTCCCGGTTCAGCCACGCGCGCGATATCAGCAGCCACCACTGATTCCGGCATTAGCAGACAACAAGCCGCTCGTCAGCACAACGACGAGCGGCTTGACTCTTGTGTGTGACAGGGGGCACACGATATAGGTAAAGACCTCATCAAATAGTTTGTGATACCGTTCACGAAACCCGTGGCAGAGCCGAAGGACCGTAGTGGAGCGCCCCCCGGCGGTTCCTTCGTCGCGAGGTCGCGCCCACACCCCGGGATACCCTCGTCCCCGACGAATCGTTGCTTCCGAATCCGCCGGAGAGACCCTTCATGCAGGCCAACGACGCCCGAACGCTACTTCAGTGCGCCGTCCCGACCGCAGTGGCGGGGCTCGTCGCCGTCGGCATCGGTTTCGCCGTCGCGGGCGGCAAGGGGGCCATCGGGGCCGCGGCCGGCATGCTCCTGGCGCTGGCCAGCATGTCCCTGGGGCTGTACCTGCTCCAGCGGACCGCCCGGCAGTGGCCGCAGGTCTTCCAGATGATGGGCCTCGCCCTGTACGCCGTGCAGTGCCTGGTGATCGTGATTCTCCTCGGCATCCTGAAGGGCACGACGCTCTTCAGCTTCAAGGCGTTCGCCTTCTCCGTGCTCGCCGCGACCCTGGTGTGGGTCGCGGCGCAGCTGCGCGCCCACCTGAAGATGAAGATCCTGTACGTCGATCCGGAGGCCGCCGCCGACGCGAAGAAGCCCGCGCCGGCGGAGTCTCCGTCATGACAGGTAGGGCCGGGATAAGCGTCCGTGTGCTCACCTGCTATCGTCCGGTGCCATCTGAGGTGCAGCGGACGCAGACAGCCAAGTCCCCGCTTCCGGCGGGAGCGAATCGGCGGTCCGCGCAGCTGATGCCCGCGATGGCTCCCGGCCGCCGGCCGACCTGCCGCACCCCTAACCGTAAGACCAGTCCAGTGCCGTTCCGTGGCTGCTTGCCGCGCCGACACAACGAGGTTGCCGTACCTATGCGCCACGCTGAAGGAGCTCGCGGTGAGTGCTGACCAGATGCTCGCCTTCGAGACCGATTGCCACATCTTCGACGGGTGCGGCTTCCCGACCCCAGGGCTCCACTCCTTCGTGTTCGAGCCGCTGTTCACCGTCGGCGGTATCGAGGTCAACAAGCCGATGCTGCTGGCCGTCCTGAGCTCGGTCGTCGTGATCGTGTTCCTCTGGGCCGCTTTCGGCCGGGCCAAGCTGGTCCCCGGAAAGCTCCAGATGGTCGGTGAGGCGGGCTACGACTTCATCCGCAAGGGGATCGTCTACGAGGCCCTGGGGAAGAAGGAGGGCGAGAAGTACGTCCCCCTCATGGTCTCGCTGTTCTTCTTCATCTGGATGATGAACCTCTGGTCGATCATCCCGGTCGCCCAGTTCCCGGTGACGTCGATCATCGCCTACCCGGCGGGTCTGGCGCTGCTGGTCTACCTGATCTGGGTGCCGCTGACCTTCAAGCGGCACGGCTTCATCGGCGGCATCAAGAACATCACCGGCTACAACAAGGACCTCGGCTGGGTCCTCCCGCTGGTCATGGTCCTGGAGCTGTTCTCCAACCTGCTGATCCGCCCCTTCACCCACGCGGTGCGGCTCTTCGCCAACATGTTCGCGGGCCACGTGCTGCTGCTGATCTTCACGATCGCCAGCTGGTACCTGCTGAACGGGATCGGCATCGCCTACGCCGGCGTCTCGTTCGTGATGGTCATCCTGCTGACCGCCTTCGAGATGTTCATCCAGGCCCTTCAGGCGTACGTCTTCGTCCTCCTGGCCTGCTCGTACATCCAGGGTGCTCTCGCCGAGCACCACTGAGCAGACCCACCCCCAGACCCCACAGGCGTCCGGTGGCCAACCCCCCCCGGTCCGTGAAAGAGAAGGAAGAAACGGCATGTCCGCTGCTCTCCAGACCCTCGCCGAAGGCATCTCCCTCAAGGGCAACCTGGCCTCCATCGGCTACGGCCTGGCCGCCATCGGCCCCGGCGTCGGCGTCGGCATCATCTTCGGCAACGGCACCCAGGCCCTGGCCCGCCAGCCCGAGGCGGCCGGCCTGATCCGCGCCAACCAGATCCTGGGCTTCGTCCTCTGTGAGGCGCTCGCCCTGATCGGCCTCGTCATGGGCTTCGTCTACGCCAGCTGATCCGTAGACGGCTACCCATTACGCGACGAAAGGCACTGATGTGATCGCCCTGGTACAGCTGGCATCGGAGGAGACGGAACCCGCGTTCCTCCCCCCGCTGCCCGAGCTCGTCATCGGCACGCTGGCCTTCCTCCTCGTCGTCCTCTACCTCGGCAAGAAGCTCCTCCCGAACCTCAACAAGGTCCTGGACGAGCGCCGGGTCGCCATCGAGGGCGGGCTGGAGAAGGCCAAGGCCGCCCAGGACGAGGCTCAGCAGGTCCTCGACGACTACCGGGCACAGCTCGCGGAGGCCCGCAACGAGGCCGCCCGGCTGCGCCAGGACGCGCAGGAGCACGGCGCCGCGATGGTCGCCGAGATGCGGACCGAGGGCGAGCGCCAGCGCGACGAGATCGTCGCCGCCGGCCGTGCCCAGGTCGAGGCCGACCGTCAGACCGCCGCGGCCTCGCTCCGCCAGGACGTCGGCAAGCTGGCCATCGACCTGGCCGACCGGATCGTCGGCGAGTCCATGAAGGACGCCGCCCGACAGGAGCGCACCATCGACCGGTTCCTCGACGCGCTCGAGGCCAAGCCGGCCGACACGACGAAGGCTGAGGTCACGCGATGAACGGAGCGAGCCGCGAGGCCCTTGCCTCGGCACGCGAAAACCTCAACGCGCTGGCGGACAGCGCCTCGGTCGACGCCGCGAAGCTGGCCGGGGACCTTGCCTCCGTCACCGCGCTGTTCGACCGCGAGGTCTCGCTGCGCCGGGTTCTCACCGACCCGGCGCAGTCCGGCCAGGCCAAGGCCGAGCTGGCCGGACGCCTGCTCGGCGGGCAGGTCGGCACCGACTGCGCCGACCTGGTGAGCGGCATGGTCCGCTCCCGCTGGTCGACCTCGCGCGACCTGGTGGACGCCCTGGAGGAGCTCGCCGCGTCGGCCGACCTGGCCGCCGCCGAGCGCGCCGGCCGGCTGGACGACGTCGAGGACGAGCTGTTCCGCTTCGGCCGGATCGTCGACTCCAACCCCGGTCTGCGCGCCGCGCTGACCGACAAGGTCGCCGACAAGTCCGCCAAGGCCGAACTGCTGCGCAGCCTGCTGGGCGGCCGGGCGAACCCGGTCACCGAGCGGCTCGTCGTCCGCCTGGTCACCGCGCCGCGAGGCCGTAGCCTGGAAGCGGGGCTCACCGCCCTCTCCAAGCTGGCCGCCGACCGCCGCGGCCGCGTCGTCGCGGAGGTCACCTCCGCGGTGCCGCTGAACGACCGGCAGAAGCAGCGCCTCGGTGACGCGCTCGCCCGGCTCTACGGGAAGAGCGTCCACCTCAACCTGGACGTCGACCCGGAGGTCCTCGGCGGCATCCAGGTGCGCATCGGCGACGAGGTCATCAGCGGGACCATCGCGGACCGCCTCGCGGAGGCGGGCCGGCACCTGGCCGGCTGACGCCGGCCGGGCTGGCGGCTGACCAGCCACCAACTCAAGAGCATGACTGACGGCCCGAGTTGGGCCGACGGTGTCCCGCGGGGCAACACCCGCGGGAGAGAAATACTTCGGGCCCAACAAGGAGAGCAGGGAACCCAGATGGCGGAGCTCACGATCCGGCCGGAGGAGATCCGGGACGCGCTGGAGAACTTTGTCCAGGCGTACAAGCCGGACGCGGCCTCGCGCGAGGAGGTCGGTACGGTCAGCCTGGCCGGCGACGGCATCGCGAAGGTCGAGGGGCTGCCCTCGGCCATGGCGAACGAGCTGCTGAAGTTCGAGGACGGCACCCTCGGCCTCGCCCTCAACCTTGAGGAGCGCGAGATCGGTGCGATCGTCCTCGGCGAGTTCAGCGGGATCGAGGAGGGCCAGCCGGTGCAGCGCACCGGTGAGGTGCTCTCCGTCGGTGTGGGCGAGAAGTACCTCGGCCGCGTCGTCGACCCGCTGGGCAACCCGATCGACGGCCTCGGCGAGATCGAGACGGAGGGCCGCCGCGCCCTCGAACTGCAGGCCCCCGGCGTCATGGTCCGCAAGTCGGTCCACGAGCCGATGGAGACTGGCTACAAGGCCGTCGACGCCATGACCCCGATCGGCCGCGGTCAGCGTCAGCTGATCATCGGCGACCGCCAGACCGGCAAGACCGCCCTGGCGATCGACACGATCATCAACCAGCGTGCCAACTGGCGCACCGGCGACCCCAAGAAGCAGGTCCGCTGCATCTACGTCGCCATCGGCCAGAAGGGCTCCACCATCGCGTCCGTCCGCGGCGCGCTGGAGGAGGCCGGCGCCCTGGAGTACACGACGATCGTCGCGGCTCCGGCGTCCGACCCGGCCGGCTTCAAGTACCTCGCGCCGTACACCGGCTCCGCCATCGGCCAGCACTGGATGTACCAGGGCAAGCACGTCCTGATCGTCTTCGACGACCTGTCGAAGCAGGCCGACGCCTACCGTGCCGTCTCCCTGCTGCTGCGCCGCCCGCCGGGCCGCGAGGCGTACCCGGGTGACGTCTTCTACCTGCACTCCCGTCTGCTGGAGCGCTGCGCCAAGCTCTCCGACGACATGGGCGCCGGCTCGATGACCGGTCTCCCGATCGTCGAGACCAAGGCCAACGACGTCTCGGCGTTCATCCCGACCAACGTCATCTCCATCACCGACGGCCAGTGCTTCCTGGAGTCCGACCTGTTCAACGCCGGCCAGCGCCCGGCCCTGAACGTCGGTATCTCGGTCTCCCGTGTCGGTGGCTCCGCCCAGCACAAGGCCATGCGCCAGGTGTCCGGCCGACTCCGCGTGGACCTCGCCCAGTACCGTGAGCTGGAGGCGTTCGCCGCCTTCGGTTCCGACCTGGACGCGGCCTCCAAGGCGGCCCTGGAGCGCGGCAAGCGCATGGTCGAGCTGCTGAAGCAGACCCAGTACGCGCCGTACGCCACCGAGGACCAGGTCGTCTCGATCTGGGCCGGCACCACCGGCAAGATGGACGACGTCCCGGTCGAGGACATCCGCCGCTTCGAGCGCGAGCTGCTGGACTACCTGCACCAGGCGCACAAGGGCCTGATGACCAGCATCGTCGAGGGCGGCAAGATGTCCGACGACACGCTGCAGGCGCTCGGCGACGCCGTCGGGTCCTTCAAGCAGCAGTTCCAGACCGCGGACGGCAAGCTGCTGGGCGAGGGCTGAGCATGGGTGCCCAGCTTCGGGTCTACAAGAGGCGGATCAAAGCCGTCACTGCGACCAAGAAGATCACCAAGGCGATGGAGATGATCGCCGCCTCGCGCATCGTCAAGGCGCAGCGCAGGGTGGCCGCGTCGACTCCGTACGCCAGTGAGCTCACCCGGGCCGTGACCGCCGTCGCCACCGGCTCCAACACCCGGCACCCGCTGACGACCGAGGTCGAGAAGCCGACCCGGGCCGCGGTCCTGCTCGTCACGAGCGACCGCGGTCTGGCCGGCGGCTACTCGTCCAACGCCATCAAGGCGGCGGAGCAGCTCACCACGCGGCTCCGCGGCGAGGGCCGCGAGGTCGTCCACTACATCATCGGCCGCAAGGGCGTGGGCTACTACTCCTTCCGGGAGCGCCCCGTGGCCGGTTCGTGGACGGGTTTCACGGACAACCCGACGTACGCGGACGCCAAGATGGTGGCCGACCCGCTGATCGAGGCCGTCCTCAAGGACACGGCCGAGGGCGGCGTGGACGAGCTGTACATCGTCTCCACGGAGTTCGTGTCGATGATGACGCAGACGCCGGTGGACAAGCGGCTGCTGCCGCTGACCCTCGAGAAGGCGGACGCCGAGGACGGGGCGAAGGACAAGATCCTTCCGCTGTTCGAGTTCGAGCCGTCGGACGAGGCCGTGCTCGACGCGCTGCTGCCGCGGTACGTCGAGTCCCGGGTCTACAACGCCCTGCTGCAGGCCGCGGCCTCCGAGCACGCGGCCCGCCGCCGGGCGATGAAGTCGGCGACGGACAACGCCGAAGAGCTCATCAAGTCGTTCACGCGGCTTGCCAACGCGGCCCGACAGGCCGACATCACCCAGGAAATCAGCGAGATCGTCGGAGGCGCGAGCGCCCTGGCCGACGCGACCGCGGGGAGTGACCGATAAATGACCACCACTGTTGAGACGGCCGCCGCGACGGGCCGCGTCGCCCGGGTCATCGGCCCGGTCGTCGACGTGGAGTTCCCCGTCGACGCGATGCCGGAGATCTACAACGCCCTGACCGTCGAGGTCTCCGACCCGGCCGAGGCCGGCAAGAAGAAGACCCTGACGCTCGAGGTCGCCCAGCACCTCGGTGAGGGCATGGTGCGCGCCATCTCCATGGAGCCCACCGACGGCCTGGTCCGCCAGGCGGCCGTGACCGACACCGGCGACGGCATCACCGTCCCCGTCGGCGACGTCACCAAGGGCCGGGTGTTCAACACCCTCGGCAAGATCCTGAACGACCCCGCGGCCGAGGCCGAGGTCACCGAGCGCTGGTCCATCCACCGCAAGGCTCCGGCGTTCGACCAGCTCGAGTCGAAGACCGAGATGTTCGAGACCGGTCTGAAGGTCGTCGACCTGCTGACCCCGTACGTCAAGGGCGGCAAGATCGGTCTGTTCGGTGGCGCCGGTGTCGGCAAGACCGTTCTGATCCAGGAAATGATCATGCGTGTGGCCAAGCTGCACGATGGTGTTTCCGTGTTCGCCGGTGTCGGCGAGCGCACCCGTGAGGGCAACGACCTCATCGCGGAAATGGAAGAGTCGGGCGTTCTCGACAAGACCGCGCTCGTCTTCGGTCAGATGGACGAGCCCCCGGGCACCCGTCTGCGCGTCGCGCTGGCCGGCCTCACCATGGCCGAGTACTTCCGTGACGTCCAGAAGCAGGACGTGCTGTTCTTCATCGACAACATCTTCCGCTTCACCCAGGCCGGTTCCGAGGTCTCGACCCTGCTCGGCCGCATGCCCTCCGCGGTGGGCTACCAGCCGAACCTGGCCGACGAGATGGGTCTCCTCCAGGAGCGCATCACCTCGACCCGCGGTCACTCGATCACCTCCATGCAGGCGATCTACGTCCCCGCGGACGACCTGACCGACCCGGCCCCGGCCACCACCTTCGCCCACCTCGACGCGACGACGGTTCTGTCCCGTCCGATCTCCGAGAAGGGCATCTACCCGGCCGTGGACCCGCTGGACTCCACGTCCCGGATCCTGGACCCGCGCTACATCGCGCAGGACCACTACGAGTGCGCCTCGCGCGTCAAGGGGATCCTGCAGAAGTACAAGGACCTCCAGGACATCATCAACATCCTCGGTATCGACGAGCTGGGCGAAGAGGACAAGCTGGTCGTCCACCGCGCCCGTCGCGTCGAGCGCTTCCTGTCGCAGAACACCCACGCGGCGAAGCAGTTCACCGGTGTCGACGGTTCCGACGTTCCGCTGGACGAGTCCATCTCGGCGTTCAACGCGATCTGCGACGGCGAGTTCGACCACTTCCCGGAGCAGGCCTTCTTCATGTGCGGTGGTCTCGAGGACCTCAAGAAGAACGCCAAGGAGCTGGGCGTCTCCTGAGCATCCCGATGCTCGCGGTCCGGGGGCGGGGCACTCCCGCCCCCGGACCGCACGTCCCCTATTCTTTGACCCAACACCCGCCGCGCCCGGCGGGTGGAGACCCGAGGAGCCACGTTGGCTGCTGAGCTGCACGTCGAGCTGGTCGCGGCGGACCGAAGCGTCTGGTCCGGCGAGGCCACTCTGGTCATCGCGCGTACCACATCGGGTGACATCGGCGTCATGCCCGGCCACCAGCCGCTGCTCGGTGTGCTGGAGTCCGGCCCGGTGACCATCAGGACCACCGGTGGCGGCACCGTCGTCGCCGCGGTGCACGGCGGTTTCCTCTCCTTCGCGGACGACAAGCTGTCGCTGCTGGCGGAGATCGCCGAGCTGGCGGACGAGATCGACGTCACCCGTGCGGAGCGGGCGCTGGAGCGTGCGAAGGCGGACGCCGACGCCGCCGCCGAGCGTCGCGCGGATGTCCGGCTGCGTGCGGCCGCGGGCCCTCACTAGCCCACGGCCACACTTGAAGTACGTCCCTCAGCCGCGGACCGCCTGGAACAATCCAGGCCGGTCCGCGGCTGAGGCAATACAGGTGCGGTTGCTCTAGATGATGCGAGGAGGTCGGTGGTGATGGTCCTCGCTCTGCTCGTGAGCGGCATCGTCGTGCTGCTGGTACTGCTGGGGCTCTTCGTCTTCGGGCTGCGCAGACGGCTCATCCAGCGGTCGGGGGGCACCTTCGACTGCAGCCTGCGCTGGGACGTCGCCGAGCCGGCCGCGGATCCGCCCGGGAAGGGGTGGGTGTACGGCGTCTCGCGGTACAGCGGTGACCGGATCGAGTGGTTTCGGGTCTTCTCCTATGCGGTGCGTCCTCGGCGGACGCTTGAGCGGGATGCGATCGAGGTTCTGGAGCGGCGGGCTCCTCATGGGGATGAGGAACTGGCCCTGTTGTCGGACGCGGTTGTCCTTCGGTGCTCTTTGCGTGGGACGCTTCTTGAGTTGGCCATGAGCGAGGACGCTCTCACCGGTTTTCTGGCTTGGCTGGAGGCGGCGCCTCCTGGGCAGCGGGTGAATGTGGCGTAGGGGGGTGTGCCCCGGTCCCGCCCCTTCGCCGTTTCCTGGGGCTGCGCCCCAGACCCCCTTGTCGCGGCTGCGCCGCTCGTCCTCAAACGCCGGACGGGCTGGATATATAGCCCGTCCGGCGTTTGAGGACAACTGCGCGGAGCGCGGTTTCGGGGGTGCGGGGGCGTAGCCCCTGCAAGAAACGGTGAATGGGGGTGCCCCCTCTGGGGGAGGGTCCGGGGCTCCCCTACCGCGTCAGCGGAGACCGTTGTCGAGCGCGGTCATGAGCGTGCCGCTGTCACCGCTCATCTCCCACACCATGGCCCCACCGAGCCTCTTCGACTTCAGCCAAGCCGTCTTCTTCCCGATCGACCAAGCGTCGTCGAACGTCCACCACTGCCCGTTCTCGCCGGTGTAGCCGTACGTCGCCACCGACGTCTCGTCGTGGTAGATCTTCAGGTTCGGCACCGAGGCCAGCAGGTTGTCGTAGCCGCGGGTGCCGGACTCCTCCGGGAACTGGCCGGGGGCGGCGCCGTTCGCCTTCTGCCAGACGCCGTTGGCGCCGCCGTCGGTGACCTGCTGCCAGCCGCGGCCGTAGAAGGCGAGGCCGAGGACGAGCTTGCGGGAGTCGACGCCGGCGTCGAGGTAGGTCTGGACGGTCTTCTCGACGCTGAACTTCGTGGTGTACGGGTCCTTGGCGTCGGGGTACAGGTTGCCCTGGTGCCCGGTGAGGTTGGGCTCCCAGCTGTTGTCGCTGCCGGAGCCGTGGAAGTCGTACCCCTGGACGTTGGCGAAGTCCATGTAGTCGAACACGCTGGGCGTGCCGTCCTTGGTGGTGATGTCCCAGCCCGCCTCGATCTTGCCGGGGTCGGCCGGGGTGAAGGCGGTGAGCTGGTACTTCTTGCCGTCGGCCGCGCCCTGCGCGTCGAGCTGCCTACGGAACTCGGCGAAGAGGAGGGTGTTGCCGGCCTTGTCCTCCTTGGAGATGTGGTTGCCGGCGTGGCCCTCGGAGCCGGGCCACTCCCAGTCGATGTCGAAGCCGTCGAAGACCCCGGCCGCGACGCCGTTGCCGCCGCGTCCGTTGGTGACCGGCAGGTTGCCCTTGATGTACATGTCGATACAGGACTTCACGAACTTCTGCCGGGAGGCGTCGGTCTTGACGACGTCGGAGAAGTACTTGCTGTACGTCCAGCCGCCGATCGACATCATCACCTTGAGCTTCGGGTGCTTGGCCTTGAGCTGCTTCAGCTGGTTGAAGTTGCCGGCCAGCGGCTGGTCCCAGCTGTCCTGGGTGCCGTTGACGGATTCGCCGGCGCTGAAGCCCTTCTCGTAGTCGGCCCAGGAGTCACCGGCGCCGTCGCCCTGGTTGGGGTCCTGCGGGTTGGAGCCGGTGGCCTTGGTGACGCCGTTGAGACAGGTGAGGTTGTTCGGATCGATGTTGCTGAAGGCGTAGTTGATGTGGGTGAGCTTCGCGGCGGCGCCGGTGGTCTCCAGGGACTTCACCGTGTATCCGCGGCCGTAGATGCCCCACTGGGCGAAGTAGCCGGCCTTGACCATGTCGCCGGTGGGCTGGGTGCCGCCGCCGGTGGTGCGTACGGTCAGCGGCGGACTCGCCGGGCCGGTCTGGCCGGCGGAGTCCCGGGCGACGACGGTGTAGGTGTAGTCGGTGCCGGGCTGGAGGCCGGTGTCGGTGTACGCGAGCTTGGCGACGGTCGCGACCTTCGCCGTGCCGCGGTAGACGTCGTACTCCTTGACGCCCTTGTCGGACGTCGCCGCCGCCCACTTCAGGGCGATGGAGGTGTCCGTGACGGTCGTGGCCTGCGGGGTGCCCGGGGCGGACGGCGGCTGGTCGGAACCGCCCTTCGTGGTACGGAAGGTGGCGGCGGGGCTCGCGGGGCCCGTCTTGCCGTCCAGATTGCGGGCGACCACCGTGTACGTGTACTCGGTGTCCGCCGTCAGACCGGTGTCGGTGTACGCCAGTTTGGCGACGGTGGCGACCTTCGTCGTACCCCGGTAGACGTCGTAGTCCTTGATGCCCTTGGCGTCGGTGGCGGCCGCCCACTTCAGCCCGATGCTGGTGGCGGTGACGCCGGTCGACTGGGGTGCGCCGGGCGCGCTGGGCGGGGTGTCGGTGGACGAGCCGTCGCACGCCCCGCCGTTGAGCTTGCACCCGGTGGGGGTGCCGGAGCCGGTGGCGACGAAGCCGAAGGAGACGCTGCCGCCGGGCGGTATGGAACCGTTGTACTCGCGGTTCTTGGCCGTGTAGTGCGTGCCCGAGCCGGTGATCAGGGCGTCCCAGTAGGCGCCGACACCGGTGCCGGAGGGGAGGTCCCACTCGACGGTCCAGCCGTCGATCGCGGTCGTCCCGGTGTTCTTGACCGTCCATTGGCCCTGGTAGCCGGAGTCCCAGTCGCCGGTCTTGGCGAACGTCGCGGTCGCGGAGGTCGCCTTGACGGGCTTGCCGACGGCGGCCGTCGCCGGGTGGGCGGCGCCGGCCGGGCTCGCGGGGGTCGCGAGGCCGACGAGGGCGGCGGCCGGCAGGAGCAGCGCGCCGAGGGTGGCGACGGCGCGGGTGAAGGGGCGCCGTACGCGTGGGGAGTTGAGGGAGGTGTTCGCGTGATGTCGAGAGGGCTCTGTTGACAAGAGAGTGCTCCTCGGTGAGGTCAGGAGATGTGGGGGGTGATGTGGGGGGTTTCCGTGACCTGTGCGCAGCGAGGTGAGCACGCGCGTGGGCGAGGGGAGACGGGCCCGGCGCAGGGGGGTGCGTTGTGAGAGGACGCTCACCGCGACTGTGAGGGGAGCGTAAGAAGGTCCGTACCAATGGTCAAGAGGTCTGGACCATGCCCAACTCCCGGGCGAGGACCGCCGCTTGCACCCGGCTCCGCAGTCCCAGCTTGGCCAGCACCCGGCTGACGTGGGTCTTCACCGTCGCCTCGGCCATGCCCAGGCGCCCCGCGACCTCCGCGTTGGACAGTCCTCCGCCGAGGCAGGCCAGCACCTCCCGTTCGCGGCGGGTGAGGGTGTCGACCACCGCCGCGTCCCGGTGCACCGCCGGATCGGGGGCGCGGCGGGCGAACTCGGAGATCAGCCGGCGGGTCACGGCGGGCGAGATCAGCCCCTCGCCGCGGGCGACGGTCCGGACCGCCGCGAGCAGGTCGGCGGCCTCGCTGTCCTTGAGCAGGAAGCCGGCCGCGCCGGCGCGGAGCGCGCCGAAGACGTACTCGTCCAGGTCGAAGGTGGTCAGGACGAGCACGTCGGCCAGGCCCTCGCCGGCGATCTGCCGGGTGGCCGAGATGCCGTCCAGCCGGGGCATCTGGACGTCCATCAGGACCAGGTCCGGGCGCAGTTCCCGGGCGAGCCGGACGGCCTCCTCGCCGTCGGCGGCCTCCCCGGCCACCTCCACGTCCGGGGCCGACCGCAGGATCAGGACCAGTCCGGACCGTACGGACGCCTGGTCCTCGGCCACGACCACGCGGATCGGCCGTTCCCGCTCGCTCATCTGTTCTTCTCCTCGTCGTTCAGGGGCAGTTCGGCCCGTACTTCCCAGCGGCCGGTGTCACCGTCGGCCGGCCCGGCCGTCAGCCGGCCGCCCAGCAGGGCGACGCGCTCCCGCATCCCCACCAGGCCCGCCCCGGCGCCCGGGGCGCGCGGTCCCGAGCCGTCGCCGTCGAGCGCGCTGGTCACCCGTACGGTCAGCGCGCGCTCCCGCCCGTCCGCGCCGGTCAACTCCACCGCGACCGCGCCCGGCGCCGCGTGTTTGACGGCGTTGGTCAGCGACTCCTCGACGATGCGGTAGGCGGCCAGCTCCACCGGCGCGGGCAGCGGCCCGGGGCCGCGGGCGTCGCGCAGCTCCACGGTGAGGCGGCCCTCCGGGAGCGCGGCGCGGGTGCGGTCGAGGAGCGCGTCGAGACCGTCGAGCGTGGGCGTCGCGGCCGGCTCGTCGGCGTCCCCCGCACCGCGCAACAGCCCGATGAGGCGGCGCATTTCGGCCAGACCTTGGACGCTGTTGCCGCGGATGACGCCGAGCGCCTCGCGGGAGGTGTCCGGCTCGTCGATCGACAGGGCGGCGGTGGAGTGGATCGCGATCGCGGAGAGGTGGCCCGCGACCACGTCGTGCAGCTCGCGGGCCATCCGCGCGCGCTCCGCGACGACCGCCTCGCGCCGGTCCATCTCGGCCAGCAGCACGGTCCGTTCGGCCGCGAGCCGTGCGGCCTCCGCCGCGTCCCGGTGCTGCCGGACGCCGACGCCCGTCCAGGCGGGGGCGATGGTCACCACCGCCAGCCCGACGCCGATGAGCACCGCCTCCGGCCGGCGGATCAGGGCGAGGGACAGCAGCGTCCCGATGACGGTGAGCGCCTCGCAGGCGCGGGGGAGGAGGCGGTACGCGGCCGGGGGGCCGTAGAGCACGGCCGCGTACACCAGGTCCGTGAACATCACCGTGGTCGCGACCAGATTGCCCGAGCACACGTCCACCGCCAGCGCGGGCACCCCCACAGCGAGTCCGACGAGGGGGTGCCGGCGGCGCAGCAGCTCGGCCGCGACGATCACCACCAGCGCCGCCAGCGCCACCCGCCGGGGCAGCGCGGCCACCGGGCGGCTGCTCAGCCCCAGCGCGTACAGCAGCAGGCCGCCGAGCAGTCCGGACGCCGCGATCAGGAGGTCGTCGCGGTGTGGGAGGAAGCGGGGCATGAGGACATCACAGCACGTGGGAGGGGGTGCCGTCGTCCGTCCGGCAGATTGCGGGACGAAGCGCGCGTACATCGAAGGATGCAGTCGCGAATCGCCGTGTGTGAGGACGAGGCGGGCCGAGGGCGCCGGGAGCCTGGTGGGGAGGGAACATGAAGAGAGGGGCACACCGTGGTCGTCACGCTGATCGTCGCCTGCGAGGTGGCCTTCTGGCTGCTGCTGGCCGGCGGGCTGAGCCTGCGCTACCTGCTGCGCATGCCGCGGGCGGGGGCGGCGCTGCTGCTCGTAGAGCCGGTGCTGGAGCTGGTGCTGCTCGTCGTGACCGCGATGGACCTCCGGAACGGCGCGTCGGCCGACTGGAAGCACGGCCTGGCCGCCGTCTACATCGGCTTCTCGGTCGGCCTCGGCCACTCGACGCTGAAGTGGGCCGACCAGCGCTTCGCCCACCGGTTCGCGGGCGGCCCGCCGCCGGTCAAGCCGCCGAAGTACGGGCGGGAGCGGACGGCGCACGAATGGCGGACGGCGGGCCGCTGGATCCTCGCCGCGCTGGTCGCCGCCGCCCTGCTCCAGGCGGCCGTCTGGTACGTCGGGGACGCCGGGGACACGTCCTCGCTGCGGGCGTGGCAGTCGAAGATGTACTGGGTGATGGGCATCAACCTGATCATCGCGGGGAGCTACACGCTGTGGCCGCGGCGCGCCCCGGGCGCGGGTGGGTCCTGACGGTTCTCGCCCGGGACCCACAGCACGTCCCCGACCTCTTTGTTCGCCGTCCGGGCCAGAATGCTGCATTCCTCGGGGGCAACCCCCGAACCCCCGGCCGGGCGGGGGCGTGCGCACGGTTCAGCGGTTCTCGCCCGGGACCCACAGCACGTCCCCGACCTCCTTGTTCGCCGTCCGCGCGAGGATGAACAGGAGGTCCGAGAGGCGGTTGAGGTAGGTGGCCGTCAGGGGGTTCATCGTCTCGCCGTGCGTCTCCATGGCCGCCCAGGTCGAGCGCTCCGCCCGGCGCACCACCGTGCACGCCTGGTGCAGCAGGGCCGCCCCCGGGGTGCCGCCCGGCAGGATGAAGCTGCGCAGCTTCTCCAGGTCGGCCAGGAAACGGTCGCAGTCGGCCTCCAGCCGGTCGACGTACGACTGCTCGACGCGCAGCGGCGGGTACTTCGGGTTCTCGACGACCGGGGTGGAGAGGTCGGCGCCCACGTCGAAGAGGTCGTTCTGCACCCGGACGAGCACCCGGGCGACGTCCTCGGGCAGCCCGCCGAGGGCCAGGGCCACGCCGATCGCGGCGTTCGCCTCGTTGGCGTCGGCGTAGGCGGCGATGCGGGGGTCGGTCTTGGCGGTGCGGCTCATGTCGCCCAGCGCGGTGGTGCCCTTGTCGCCGGTACGGGTGTAGATGCGCGTCAGATTGACCATGGCACGAGCCTAGCCGCGGCCCTCGCCGGGGCGGTCGACGCGGGCGGTCCGGGGGCCGAACGGATGTGACCCGCGGTACGGAAGTGGCTGGATTGAGCCGTGCGCCCGCGCGGCCGCGGTGTCCGGTGTGATGTCCGTCATTTGGGACGTGACGCGCATCTCTCTGCCCCCACCAGCGCGGTGGCGAGCGCTAAGGTCCGCAGCGGAGCCGTAAGTGAACCGCCGGTAAGCGCACAGGAATTAAAGGGGACAGCCGTGGCCAAGAAGCTCGCCGTCGTCGGAGCCGGACTGATGGGTTCCGGTATTGCCCAGGTCTCCGCCCAGGCCGGCTGGGACGTCGTCCTGCGGGACGTCACCGACGCGGCGCTGAAGCGGGGCACCGACGGGATCCGGGCCTCGTACGACAAGTTCGTCTCCAAGGGGAAGCTGACGGCCGAGGCGGCCGACGCGGCGTTCGGGCGGATCACGGCCACCACCGACCTGGACGCGGCGGCCGACGCGGACGTGGTCGTCGAGGCGGTCTTCGAGGACGTCGACACCAAGCGCGACATCTTCCGCGCCCTGGACGGGATGGTCCGCGAGGACGCGGTGCTCGCCTCCAACACCTCCGCGATCCCGATCACCAAGATCGCCGCCGCCACCTCCCGCCCCGAGCGCGTCGTGGGCGTCCACTTCTTCTCGCCGGTGCCGCTGATGCAGCTGTGCGAGCTGGTGCGCGGCCACAAGACCAGCGACGAAACGCTGGCCAAGGCGCGCGAGTTCGCCGAGGGCGTCGGCAAGACCTGCATCGTCGTCAACCGGGACGTGGCCGGCTTCGTCACCACCCGTCTGATCACGGCGCTCGTCGGCGAGGCCGTCAAGCTGTACGAGTCCGGCGTGGCCACCGCCGAGGACATCGACACCGCCTGCAAGCTCGGTTTCGGCCACGCGATGGGGCCGCTGGCCACCACCGACCTCACCGGCGTCGACATCCTGATGCACGCGATGGGGAACATCTACACGGAGTGCCAGGACGAGAAGTTCGCCCCGCCGGAGATCATGCGCCGCATGGTGGACGCCGGCGACCTCGGCCGCAAGAGCGGGCAGGGCTTCTACCAGTACTGAGCCGTTCGGACAAAGCCCGGTTCACCCCACCGTGTGAATTGGGTAATGGTTCGCTAACGGACGGCAACCTTGTCGTGTGAGAGGCAGTCAGTTCTGTAGAGCCACACCCACACCACGCAGCACTCAGGGGAGCGCATATGCACATCAGGGGCGACCACGCCGAACTGGTCGTCGGGGGCCGCCTCGACGTCCGCAACGCGGCGGACGCCCGAACGGTCCTGCACTCCGCGCTCGACGCCGGCCGGGGCGACCTCGTCCTCGACCTCACCGAGCTGGACTCCTGGGACGCCACCGGACTCGGCGTCATCATGGGGGCCCACCGCCGGGCCGGGCGCAGCGGCCGGCGGCTGGTGCTGCGCGGGGTGCCGGACCGGATGCAGCGCGTGCTGGTGGCCACTCGGCTGCACCGGATCCTGGCCATCGAGGACCCCGAACAGCCCGGCCGCGTCACCCCGCTCCCGGCGTGCGAACGCGCCGGATGAGGCGGAATGCGACGGGTGTGAGCGGAGTGTCCGGATTCCCCCTACGAGGGTGACGCCCGGGGCGCCGCGGGTGCCCCCGGTCGGCGATACTGTCCCAAGGTCTGTTCGGTTTCCCGTCGCTTCGCAGAAGCCCGCGGGGCGCCGGACCGGTGGTCGGAAGAGCGCGGACAGGCCGGGAGGACACGACGGCACGCCACGCGACTGGGGGGCTTTGAACGATGGACCCGACCAACCGGACACCCGACGCGGCGCGGCCGGGTGAGGGCCGTACGGGCGCGGACTCCCCTGGCTCCCCGGGCTCTGCCGCGGAGGAGACGGGCCAGAGCCCGGCGCCGGTCCGGGTCGTCCGGCTCGTCGCCGGGGACTACCTGCTGACCGTCAACCCCGTGGACGGCAGCGAGATAGAGCCCTGCCCGCCCGGCCGGCTGCCCGCGGCCGCCCGCCGGCACGCCCCCGAGGCCCGCGCCGAGCGGGACCGCGCCGCACTCCCGCCGTCGCCCGCCGGTGCCGCGCGGTCCGGCGCGCCGCTCATCGGCCGCGCCGAGGTCCGCGAACGGCTGGGACGGCTGCTCTCGCGCGGCCGCTCCGTCCGCCTCACCGGCCCCGCCGGCTCCGGGCGCACCACCCTGCTCGACGTCCTCGCGGCCGACTGCGCCCACCTGGCGCCCGACGGCGTCGTCCGGCTGAACGGCCGCCACCGCACCACCGCCGACCTCCTCCACGAGCTCTTCGCCGCCGTCCACCACGCCCCGCTGCACCGGCCCGACCGGTCCGGACTGCCCGCCGCCGTACGGGAGATCGGCGCGGTCGTGGTCCTGGACGACCTGGAGTTCGGCGGCGCCGCGCTCGACGAACTCCTGGACGCCACCCCGGAGTGCGCCTTCCTCTTCGCCGCCCGGCCCGACGTCCCGGCGCCCTCCGCCGACGCACACGTCGAGGAGGTCGTCCTCGACGGCCTCGACCGCACCGAGTGCCTGGAATTGCTGGAGACGGCCGTGGACCGGCCGCTCACCGACGAGGAGGCCGACTGGGCGGCCGACCTGTGGGTCGAGTCGGACGGGCTGCCGCTCCGGTTCGTCCAGGCCGGAGCGCTGCTGCGGCGGCTCGACACCGCCGCGTCCGAGGGGGACGCGGCCGACGGCGAACGGCCGTTCGCCATCCCCGAGGACGCCGCCCCGGCCGCCCGGCGCGAGCCGCTGCCCCGGGGGACGGCCCCCGCCGCGGCGCTCGCCGCCCGGCTCGGCGACTCCGCCCGCGAGACCCTGCGCTTCGCCCTCGCCCTGGGCGGCGAGGTCCCGCACCAGGCCCAACTCCCCGCCCTCGTCGGGGACGAGCACGCCGACGCCGCCG